>NZ_LJFZ01000012.1:168151-208273 GCF_001420875.1 Frankia sp. AvcI1
TGACGAAGACGTACAATCTGGTGTTCGATCCTGCTTGTAAGGATGCCGATATCGTCGAGTTGCGGGAGATTCATCGGCTTATCGACGAGGCTACCTTCCGGGCCTATGGCTGGGACGACATGATCGACCGAGGGCTCGACCATGGTTATCACCCGGCCGGGAAGTACACGCGGTACACGATCGGGCCGTGGGCGCAGCGGGAGGTGCTCGACCGGCTCCTCGAGCTGAACCATGCCCGGTACGCCCAGGAGGTCGCCGCCGGGCTGCACGAGAAGGGCGCCAGGAAGAAGGGTTCCCGCGCCAAGCCGGCCGCCGCCGNGCCGCCGGGCGAGGCCCTGTTCGACATATAAGTCCATGCTCGCCCGACCCGGCCGTCGTGTACGCGGTCGGTCGGTTAGAGTGAGCGGTCGGCCGGCGAACGGTTCATTTTCCGTCTCCGTCGGCCGCCCATCGCCGAAGGCTGGGACAGGCTTCGGTACACGCTGGTTCAGGGGGAATCCATGCGTCTCGATGCACCGCTTCACCGCACCGCCTCGGCGGCCTTCGGCATCCCGGCCGGATGGCCGGCCGGCTCCATCGCCGCTGCGGAAACCATCGCCGGGTGCACTCTGTCATAGCGCCTTCGGCATACCCGCCGGTCGTCATCACCAGACTGGCCGGCGGGAATGGATACGGCGTCGTGCGCCGAACCGTTGGGAGCCGGTGGCAGTCCTGAAGCCGTAAACCGCGTTCAGGTTCCGGTCCGACGGCCATGTCGGCGAGCGCGGAGACGAGGCTCGCCGCATCACGCAAGCCTCGCGGTGCCACGGTCATTCCGTGCGCCGGGGAGGCGTATTCGATGCTGCCGGAAAACGATGACGGCAGCGATTGTCACGGGGGTTTTCGCATGGGTAAGGCAAGGCTTTTCGTCGTCGCCACCGTCCTCGCCGGGATGGTCGGGCTGACCGGCTGCCTGGAGGACACGTCCGTCTCCACCACGGGGACGACCGCCGGCTCGGCGCAGGGCGCCGCCGCGAACGGATCGACCGGCGCGCCGGCCGGCAAGCCGGNCTCGGCGGCGGGCGGCGCGAAGCAGGCCCAGTACGGCGAGGTTCTGGAGGTCCGCAAGGGTGGTGACGTCGCGGCGACCCTCAGTGTGGCCGCGCCGAAGGCGGTCGGGTCCTTCTTCGGTGGTGCCAGCAAACCGACCAGTGGCCCGGCGTTCGCCACCTTCATAGTGTCGTTCAGCTCGCAGAAGCAGGGCTTCAACGTCAACCCGTTCGACTTCTTCGTCCGCACGCCGGAGGGCGCCCGGGTCCAGCCGACGTTCGGCTGCGAACCGGCGTTCAACGCGGCGACCCTCGGCGCGGGGGAGAAGTTCCAGGGCTGCCTGACCNTCGACGTGGCCCACGGCAACCTCGTCTACACCTCGGGCCTGTTCGACTCCACCAGCCTGGTGGAGTGGCCCGGCTTCTGAACCCGGACCAGACCGGCCCGTAACACCCCGCAGCGGCAAGCAAGTGCCCACGACAGGAGTTCGTCATGTCCGCTGGCTTCGAGGTTCCGGCGGTACCGCCCGAGCCGTCATACCGCGACGATGCGGCCGGTCCCGCGCTCTCGCCGCCGATCCTGCCCCCGCCACCCCCACCGCCGGGCTGGTATCCAGATCCGGACGACCCGGGCCGGCAACGGTGGTGGAGCGGGGTCACCTGGGCTGCGGCTACGCCATCCGTGCCCCCGCCGTCCCCTCCGCCCCTTCCCTCTTCACCGTTCTCCCCTCCGCCTTCCTCCCCTGCGCCATCGCCGGTGTCGTCGCCCGGGCCAGATGCCGCGTTCGGGGAGGTCGGCCGGGAGATCGCGAGTGAGGTGACGGCCTGGGCGCTTGCCGTGACGCCGCTGGTCGGGCTGGTCGNCGAACTGGTCATCGCGGCGTTATTCGCAGACCTCGGCGTCTCGACGTCGGTCCTGCTGGGGCTCCTCGTCGGGTGGGCCTGCGGCCTTCCGCTCGCGATCGCCGACTACCGGGCGCTGCGTCGACTCGGCGAGGATCCGGCCCACTGGGCGGTGGCGCTCGTCGCGCCCTGGGCGTACCTGTGCGCGCGGGCCATCCGGCGGCGGCCGGCGCCGTGGACGACCTGGGCCGCTCTCGGCCTGTGCGCGACGCTGACGCTCCTGACCATCCTCGTCAGCACGCCGCTGACCAGGAGCGTGCTGACGGCGAACGCCGTGTTCGATCAGGGTCGGGTGCAGCGGGAGATCGCAGCCCAGGTCAAGAGCCAGAGCGGCGTCACCGTGAAGGTCTCCTGCCCCAAGGACCCGCCGCTGTCGGCCGGCTCCACGTTCCGGTGCCTGGTCAGGGGCGGGGGCGGTGCCGGCTTCGCGACCGTCACGATGGAGGACGGCAGCGGCAGCTACACCTGGGTGATCCCCTGATGGCCAGCATCATGGCGGACGGGAAACGCTCACGGCCGAAAGCGGACCGGCAGGGGGCGACACCGTGAACCGCTGGATCACGCGGGTACTGGCGCGTTCACGCCGACGAGGCGCGCGGGTCGAGCCGGAGGTGCGGCGCTCGGGCTTCGCGCCCTGGCGCCTTCCCGACGGTTCGATCGAGAACCCGGTGAACGTGAGCACGGAGGAGTACTGCGCGCTGGGCATCACCGAGGTCGTGCGGCCGGGCGAGGACGGCTACGAGAAGCTTGACACCTGGCTGAAAAGCCGCGGCAGGTAGAGGCCAGGGNAAGTAGGCCAGCAGGCNGCGGTCAGGAGCGTTTTAGCACCCCGCAACACGACCCGGTGAAGGGACCTGATGGAATCACAGCCGTTCTACGCTGCCCCGGAGACTGCTCAAGAATGCACCGAGTGGTTCGGTTACCGGCGCGACGCCGTCTCCGTCGAGGTTGCCGCGGTCAGGGAGCGGATCACCGATGNCGCCCGGGACGGCGACTGGGAGCCACTTTTTCGCGAGCTCGACGCCGCCAGTTATCAGAACTGGGTGAATTCCACGCGACTCGACGGGCATCGCGAATTTGCGCCGTTGCATCAGGCGGCCTGGCACGGTGCGTCATCAGGCATCGTGGCAGGGCTGCTGTCCCGCGGTGCCTGGCGCACGCTGCGGACCACACGGGGCGAGCGCCCCATCGACATCGCCGCCGCCCGCGGCCACAGCCACTTGGCCGACGTTCTACGCCCCGTTGTCCGGCACCCGCTTTCGGTCGAGGTCGTGGTCGCGCTCGAACGCCGGCTGCACCCGCTGCTGGCGGAGGTGAGTATGGGCCTGACGGAGCAGCAGCGGATGCGCCTTCCGCAGGTGGCTGTGCTGACCGAGATCTCGGAAGGTCGGCTCTGGTTTCCCGTTCCAGGCATGTACGGCGGCGCGGACATTCGCCTGGAGGCAGCGGAGGGGGCGCTGATCGTGGAAAGCTGGTGCCGGGTCGTCGAGGGTTCCGGCTGCCGGCACCGTGTCACTCCCGATGGCACCGTCCTCCTGGCGGAAGGTTTCGTCTGAGCTCGCCGGCAGCTGATCCGCCACGGAGCTCGGCAATCCGCCCGTAGCGCAGGGCGTTGCCGCAATACTGTCCCCGTGAGCATCGATGCCGCGTGACCTCCCGGCACCCGGTGCTGATCTCCCCGAACCTTTGCCCGGCGCGGCGGCGGATCGGACGGATCGGATCAGCGGCCCCGAGGCCAAGGCGCGGCTGCTGGACCTGGCGGCCACGCGGGCCGGCGATGCCTCCAAGCCCGTCGATTCCAGTTTTCCCGAACAGCGTGGGGAGGAACTGTCGGGCCCGGAGAGGAAGGCGCGGGCCCTGGATCGGCTGGCCCTGGGCCGGCTGGCCCTGGAACACGGCGGGGACTCTGCCGACGTCGTCCGCCGCCCGCCAGCGGCGCCACAGCGCGAGCTCACCTCCGCCGAGCGGAAGGCGATCCTCCTCGACCAGGCGTCCGACCGCCTGCAGCGAAGCGACCGGGAGTCAGCGGGGGAGGCGGAGCTGTCCGGCGGCGCCCCCGAGCAGCACCGTGACCGTAGCGTCCCGATCGGACCCGATCGGCCCGTTCCTACCGACCTCCGCCCTCCGATCACGGAAAAGGCGTTCAACCACGTCCTGAACGGCGAATGGAGTAGAAAGGGGAAGCCGGTGGGTTTCCATAGCGCGCCGGAGGGTGTTCCTCCGGAGGGACGGAGAGTTTCCTGGGCCGCGGAGCCGACTGTCGAGGGTGCGTACGGGGCGAAGGTCGAGTTTCGGAACGAGTCCACGGGTGAATGGCGCGAAAAGAAAGTGCGCCANCATACCATGTTCCCGGACTTCTGGAGTACGGAAAAGGTCCGCGGCGCGGTGCAGAGTGNCTACGACGAGGTCTACGATACGCAGATATCTCCTGCACTGAGAGCCGGGTCCGATCTTTCGAAGACCAAGTGGACCGGATCCTACGAAGGGGTTCACATCAGGTTCTACGTGGAACCTGACGGATCCGTTCGAACCGCCTTTCCGGTCATCGATGAGGAAGATTGAGAGGTGTGNGATGTGGAAATTCGTCGAGAACGAGAAAGGTTGGCTCAAGGTCGACCCGGCGGATCACTTTCCGGAAGGTAAGTTGCTGGGGATCCGAGACTGGCTCGAGGATGATATCCAGCACAGTCTCCGGAGTCTGGAGCTGTTCAGGGACGACTGGCGCCGGGTGCGATCGGGGGAGTGCGAAGGGACCGCCGGAAACTCCACCGAGCAGACTCTCGTCGGGGACGAGGTGTTGTTCGAGTCGCTGTACGAGCGGTGGGACGACTTCGCGATGCCGCTTGCGGAGATGTACGAGATCCTGGACAGGTACGAGGACTTCCTCAGGGAGAGGGCCGCGCGCCGTCGACAGGCCGCCGCCGGGGGCTGAAGTGGACAGTTCTGTCTCGGCGATGGGCCGGTACGCCGGNGGTGGCCAGGCTTCGGTGAGCGATGGCATCGAGCTGCGGATCGAGTGGATCGACGCACCGGGCGTACGTGCTCCCGAGCCGGCCGCCACCTGGGCGAGGTACGAACTGTGGGTGGGTGNCAGATGCGTGACGCAGGTGGAGGAGCCGGATGGAACTTTCCGGCGGTCGGTCTACGGCAGTGTCTATCCGCTGGCTGAATGGATCGCCACCAACTGGTGGCCGCTGACGGGGCACATTCGCCCCTCGGCCATCAGATCCGAGCACTGGACCTGGTCGAACCTGCGCCGGTATCCCTGACTGCGTTAGCACAACCTGCGAGGTGCCGGGGACGGAATGGCCTGGCCCGATCTGACGGCGGTGCCCGAAGGCGCGGTCACCCGGGTGGTCTGGGCCGCCGACGACGACGGAACACTCGGACAGCCACGGTTCGCGTCGAGCGGGCAGGCGCTGGTGCCTTCCGAGGAGGCCAGGCATCCAGCTTCGACGACAACGAAGCTCGATGGTCGGAATCAGCCCCGACCTCGCGATCGGCGGTGAGACTGCCGGGGCCGGGCCCCTCCAACGTCCGGAGCTTCGCCTCGACTCCGCCGGTCTGCGTCCCGTCACCACCGCCACCGCCACCGAGGGCCCGCCGTTCGAGCGCGGCCATCTTCGCCTCGATGCCCGGGGATTCCGAGACCGGGCTCGGCGGCGCCGCGGNCTCCGGATGGTCTGAAGCATCCCAGGGAAGATCACGGGCCATCGGCGCTCACCGTGCCAGTATCGTCACTCCAGCTGCGGAAGCGCTACAGATCCCCGGAGATCTCCCGAGCCGAGGTAGCTGTCCGGACGACAGGGAATGCGCCGCATGTCCGGCCTCGGCTCGCGTGATTGTGACGGAGTTCGTCGCGGACCGGAAACAAGCGGTCGTGATCTCGGTGGCGGCCGTCTGTCGATCGGCATCTAGTGATCGTCAAGGGCTTCCGGGCCTCGCCCGTCAACGCCTGATCGCAGGAGTCGGCAGGTGGCAACGCCTCGGTCTCGCGCACGCCCCCGGTCACCCCGAAGGCCGGTGACCGCGATCGTGGGGGTCGGGGTCCAAGGTCAGCGCCGAACCCGTCCCCGGTGATATTGCTGTTTACAGATAGCGGCGTAGTATTGGTCAATGGTGATACCGGCGGGTGAGTACCAGGTGATCGCGGCACGGGACCTCGGCGCGGCGATCAAGTACTTCCGAACCTCCGCCGGGGTGACGCAGGTGGCAGCGGCCGAGGCGACGGGGGTCGGGCAGTCCTACATCTCGTCACTGGAGGCGGGCAGGTTCGGCAGTTCGCTGACACACGCGTTGCGGCTGTTGCGGTTCGTCGGGTGCGAGGTTGTCGTCCGGCCGAGGCGGGCACGTGGCTGACCATCTGGTGGCCTGGCTCTACGAGACCCCGACGGCGGTTCTGACGCCTGGGCCGGAGTTCCGGATCACGCTGGAGTGGCGGGCCGAGGCGGTGGAGCGGTGGGGAGCGGGTAGCCCGGCGCTGTCGGTCGGGCTGCCCATCGGGGCGGTGATCGGTCCTCGGGACATGCGGGGTCTGGACTTCTTCGAGAACGTCCTTCCTGAGGGGCCGACGCTGCAACGGATGGCGGCTATCGCCGGGGTACGCCCAGCCGACACCTACGGGATCCTGAAGGCGTTCGGCCGCGACTGCGCCGGCGCGATCCAGGTGCTACCCGAGGGCGAGGAGCCAGGCACCGGTGACGAAGGCGGCTACCGCATGATGAGTTCCGATGACCTGCGCCGAGTCATCGGCGCGTTGGACGTCGCCCCGCTGGGGGTGGCGCCGGAGCGCGGGTTCCGGCCGTCCCTGGCCGGATTCCAGCGCAAGGCGCTGTTGGGCCGCGCTGCCGACGGCTCCTGGCAGCTTCCGACGGGGGATGCCCCGTCGACGTGGATCCTCAAGCCCGACGGCCCGCACGCGATGGCCGCCAACGAGGCCACCTGCCTGGCGCTCGCCGCGGCCTGCGGGCTGGCGGCGGCGGAAGGGGAACTGCTCGACGTCGCGGGTCTCCCGGTGCTGGCGGTCCGGCGGTTCGACCGGCAGGAGCGCACCAGCGGGCGGCTCCCGGTCAGGGTGCACCAGGAAGACGGCTGCCAAGCGACCGCGACGCCACCGGGAATGAAGTACGAGGAACAGGGCGGCCCGTCGCTGCGCGACTTCGCCGAGGTGCTGCGGACCTTCGGCGACCCCCGAGATGTCACAGTCCTGCTGCGCCGGGCGACCTTCAATGCGNCCGTGGGCAACGCCGACGCGCACGCAAAGAACTTCGCGATCCTGCACCAAGCCGACGAACCGGACGTCCGCCTCGCCCCCTTGTATGACGTGGTGTCGACGATCGCCCTCGAGCTCCGCGACCATCTCGGACAGCCACTGCGAGCCGACACTCACCTCGGCCAGCGGGTCGGCGGGCAGGCAGACATACAGGCGGTGACCGCAGCCAACCTCGTGGACGAGGCGACCACATGGGGCCTGCGCCGACGGACCGCCGCGGCCGTCGTGACCGACACGCTGGACCAGATTCTCGCGTCCATTCCGGACACGCCCGGAGACGACAGGGTCCGCGCCGTCATCAAGCAGCAGACCGAGCGAGTCCGTCTCGGGAGGAATTCACCGTCGAAGCCGTAGCGAGCTGCACGCGCTGCTCACCCGGGAACCAAACGGCGATCTCGGCCCGGTCTTCAGGCCTCCCGCCGTCGAAACCGAATGAGCCCGAAGCGGCGACAACTTGATCTACAACTTGGAAGCTGAGTTGTCGCTCAAGTTGTAGATCAACTGCAAGTCGTGGGTGGTGGAACGCCGGTCACGGGCTGCTGGACGACGAGGTCGGGCTGACGGCCCCGCGGTACCCCCGTGNACCGCTCAGTAATCGGATGATACTGATTGTTGCTGGGGAGGGGTGCCACCCACAGCCCCAGGACGGCAGGCGATCGGTGGCTGGGGTGAGAGTGGCGCGAACGCTGCAGGAGACACTCAAGGAGTGCGCCGAGCGGCTGGGGCGGTACCGGCAGGGGCAGCGTATCGGTGAGCAGAACACCAAGGCCAGCCTGATCGAACCGGTCATCGAGGNGCTCGGCTGGGACATTCATGACCTCGACGAGGTCAACCGGGAGTACCGGTTCGGCCCGTCCGCGAACCCGGTGGACTACGCGTTGCTCCTGCTGCGCAGACCTCGCCTCTTCATCGAGGCGAAGGGGCTCGGGGAGGACCTTTCCCAGCTCAGGTGGGCGACCCAGGTGCTCAGCTACGCCACGTCGGCCGGGGTGAGATGGGTGGTGCTCACGAACGGTGATGAATGGCGAATCTACAACGCGCACGCGCCGGNCCCGGTCGACCAGAAGCTCTATCGGTCGGTCAGCATATCCGCGGATCCGGGCGGNGCGGCGGACGTACTTGCCCTGCTCGGCAAGGACGCGATGAACGGTGACCGGATCGATGACCTGTGGNGCGCCGAGTTCGTCGACGGCCAGCTCCGGTCCGCCCTCGCGGAGCTCTTCGACGGCGGTGACCCGGCGGCCGAACTCGTCTCGCTGCTCCACCGGCGCACGCGGGACCTGAGCGAGGCCGACGTTCGGGCCGGGCTGATCCGGACCCGCGCGACCTTTGACTTCCCGGTGGCCGGTGCCGTGCCCAGCACATCCTCCCTGCCTCCGGCCGCCTCACCGCCACCATCCCCGAGCGGAGTCGGGATCGGTCCCTCCCCCCGATCGGGCTCGGCGACGAGCGCGGCCACCGGCCCGCCTGCGCCGACCGCCGTCGCCTCGGCCACGGCGACCCAGCCAGCTCGGGTCACACCCGAGGAGCGGAGCCTGAAGCTGACCGATCTGGTCAAGGCCGGCATGGTGCGGCCCGGAAGCACGCTGACCGGCGACTACCGCGGCGGGCGGCGCACGGCGGAAGTACTACCGGACGGGAAGGTCATTTTCGGCGGCGACGAGTTGTCGTTGAGCGCGGCGGGGGCGGCGGCAAAGGTTGACATCGCCGGCCCCGGTCTGCCGGAGACCGCGCGTCAGACGGACGGCTGGGNGTTCTGGAAGGCACCCGACCCGGTGAACGGNCAGCTCGTCAGTCTCAAGAAACTGCGCCGAGACCTGGCTCGATCACTCCCTCGCCGCCCCNCTCCGTGAGACCCGGCGGATCCATGGAGGATACGGCGGATCAGGAGAAGACGTCGGTATCGACGATGACGTAGTCGCTTACTGCGGCAGCTGGCCTCCGCGTGCAGACATCGCCGCGGTGAGAAAGTCGGCGTACTCCTCGTTTGTCAGCGGTTCCGACAGAGCCAGCTCGGCCAGGCTCCGCACCGGTCGCACCCGCTGCTGCGCAGCGAGTTCGTCGAGCGTGTGATGGGCAGAGGTCATCGGCTCAGCTCCATCCTGACGCCAGCCGCTCTATCTGATTCCCGCCGTCGCGCGGAGCTAATGCGTGGCAGTGGTGTTACCGCGGGTAGTCAAGTCGACCGTAGCGGGCAGGCGGGCCGTCGGAGCCCGGGGAACTGTCGGACGTGCGTGGGATGGTGCCCTTACGCGAGCCGGGATCACGGTGTAGTCTGTGAACTCGGTACACAGGTTTGCGTGGGGTGCGCCGGACCCGACCGCTTCGAGGGGGAGATGAGCCGTGGTGGCGCTGGACGGTCAGAGCGCGCTGTTTCCCCCGGAGAAGGGCGCCTCGCCCTCGCTCGCCGGATCGGGGGGTGCGAGCGGGGGCGGTGCGGGTACCTCGGACGGCCCTTCGCCGGCGGAGATTCTGGACAAGCCGGTGGAGTTCGTCCCGGCGACCTCGTANGAGGTTCGGGACGCCTTCGCCGATCTCGTCCGCCGCGACCTGCTCGGGCCCTGGGACGGGGAGCAGGAGGTGTTCCACCACCGGGCGATGGGGCCTCGGGAGCGGTACCTCGTGGGCATGCTCGGTCCGAAGCCCGCCCCGCGCGGAGCCCGGGAGGCGGCGGCCGCCGACACGGTGGCCGACACCGAGACGGCGGTGCAGGGCGACGCCGAAACCGACCTGCCCGAGATCCTCACCCCGCAGAACCGGGGCCGGATCTGGGCGTCGTCGATGGGGCTGTCGTTCGCCGTCCCGGCCGGTCCCGACGGCGCGGCGGTCGACGTCGTCGCCGTCACCGCCACCTGGGGGCAGTACGTCCGGCAGGAGACCGAGGACGACGAGGGGCGCAAGCGCACCGCCTGGGCCCGGGAGCCCGTCGTCCACGCGAACCGGGAGATCCGGCTGGACGGCTCGCTCGGCTCCGACGCGTACCGCGTACCGCTGGTCGGCGACGACGAGACGGGAGTCTTCCTCGCTGTTGTGCTGCGCGAGTGGGCCGGCCCGCGCGAGCGGTCGGGCCGGCGGATCGTCGAGCTGACCCTCGTCAACGGCCAGCCGGAGCCGCCGTCGCATGCCGACACGGCCTGGCTGTTCCAGCCTCGGCTCACCGTGACCGCGCTCGACGGCGAGCGCGCCGTCTTCCTGCCCGTCGACGATCCCGAGGACGGTGTCGGGGCAGACCACGACGGCCACGACCACGAAGACCACGAGGAGCTGCACCTGCGGCTGCTCTACCGGACGCAGCGGCGGTACGCGAACGGTCGCAACGTCGCGGTGCATCCCTCCGTCCGTGACGGTGAGCGCTGCGCCCACCGGCTGGAGACCACCTGGCTGCCCACCTATGACGTCCCGTCGACCATCGCGCCCGCGGGTCCCGGTACCCCGCTGGAACACGTCGAACTGGCCATGGACGCCCTGGCCGTCGCCGACGCCGCGGACCTGCGCCGCGGGCTGTCGCCGCTCGCCGACGGCTACGACGCCTGGCTCGACGAGCGTGAAGCACAGGTGCCGAGCCTGCCCGAGCGGCTGCGGCCCGCCGCCCGCACGGCCATCGGCGAGGCCCGGGTGGCGGCGGGTCGTATCCGCGCCGGGATCGCCCTGCTTGCAGACCCGGCCCAGCCCCGTCAGGGCGAGGCGTTGGCAGCGTTCCGGTTCGCCAACCGGGCGATGGCGGCCCAGCGCCGGCACACCGCCATCGCCCGGCTGCGCGACGAGCACGGCCTGAGCTACCCCGAGGCGACCGCCAAGGTCGAGGCCGAGGGGGCCAGGGCGGCGTCCTGGCGGCCGTTCCAGCTCGGGTTCGTCCTGCTCAACCTGCCTTCGTTGACCGAGCCGGCCCATCCGGAGCGGGCCGCCAACGCCAGCGCCGTCGTCGACCTGCTGTTCTTCCCGACCGGTGGCGGCAAGACGGAGGCCTACCTGGGGCTGACCGCCTACACCTTCGCGATCCGCCGGTTGCAGGGCACGATCGGCACCGGGCTGGACGCCCGCTCCGGCGAGGCCGGTGTCGCCGTCCTGATGCGCTACACCCTGCGCCTGCTCACCGCCCAGCAGTTCCAGCGGGCGGCGGCCCTGGTCTGCGCGGCCGAGGTGCTGCGCCGCGCCGACGAGGCCACCTGGGGCGCGGTGCCGTTCCGGATCGGGCTGTGGGTCGGCGGTGGAGTCTCCCCGAACCGGTTCGAGGAGGCCCGCGACCAGATCAGCGAGGCCCGCGAGGTGGGCAACGGCAAGCGGGCCAACGTCCTGCAGACGTTGAGCTGCCCGTGGTGCGGCACGGCGCTGGCCGCCCACACCGACGCCCACGTCGACGAGGACACCAGCCGGGTCCTGCTCTACTGTCCCAACGGCGAGACTGGCCCCAACGGCGAGGGCGCCGACGCGTGCCCCTTCTCCCGCCGGCTCTCTCCCGGGGAGGGTCTGCCGGTCCTCACCGTCGACGACGAGATCTACCGCTATGCCCCCAGCCTCGTCATCGCCACCGTTGACAAGCTCGCCCAGCTGCCCTGGCGCGGCGAGGCCGGCATCCTGTTCGGCCGGGTGCGCGAGCGCTGCCCCCGGCACGGTTACCGCCACGACGATCTCGACGCCCGCACCGGCTGCGCGTCCCGGCACCACCGCCGCAGCGACCTGCCGGCCGTGGCCAGCGAGCCGGTGCGCCGGCTGCGCCCACCCGATCTGATCATCCAGGACGAGCTGCACCTCATCTCCGGTGCGCTCGGCACCACCGTTGGCCTGTTCGAGAGCGCCGTCGACGAGCTGTGCTCCTGGCCCGTCCCGGCCGACGCGACGGGCGCCGCCGGCGGCACGACGCTCACCGGACCAAAGATCGTCGCCTCCACCGCCACCACCAAGCGGGCCCGCGACCAGGTCCTTGGCGTGTTCGGCCGCCGCCTCGCCGTCTTCCCGCCGCAGGTCGTCGACGTCGCCGACACCTTCTTCTCCCGCCAGGTCCCCGTCACCCCCGCCACCCCGGGCCGGCGCTACCTCGGCGTCTGCGCCCACGGCACCCGGATGAAGTCGGCAGAGATCCGGCTCGCCGAGATCCTGCTCCTCGCCGGGCAGACCCTCTTCGACCGGCACGGGGAGACCGCGGAGGCGTACCAGACCCTCGTCGGCTACTTCAACGCCACCCGGGAACTCGCCGGNATGCGTCGCTACCTCGACGACGACGTCACCACCCGGGTGCGCACCCACGGCACGCGCAAGGGCTTGTCCAACCGCATCGTCCCGGCCTCCGGCATGCTCACGATCTCCGAGCTCACCTCCCGGGTGTCCTCGGCGGACATCAGCGACGTGCTGAAGCGGCTGGAGATCGCCTTCGATCCCGACCTCGACACCTCCAGCCGGCGCCAGGCGATCGCTGACAACTGGCGAGACGCGTACCGCGTCCGGGACAGCCGGGTCCGGGAACGGCCGACCGCCCATCCGGTGGCCGAGCGGGCCCGGNCCCGTCAGGACCGGATCCCCGTCGACGTGGTCCTCGCGACGTCGATGCTGCAGGTCGGCGTCGACGTCTCCCGGTTCGGGCTGATGGCCGTCATCGGGCAGCCGAAGAACACCGCGGAGTACATCCAGGCGTCGTCGCGGGTCGGCCGCGACGCGGCGCGACCCGGGCTCGTCGTCACCCTCTACAACTGGGCGCGGCCCCGCGACCTCGCCCACTACGAGGACTTCGAGCCCTATCACGCCAGCTTCTACCGGCAGGTCGAGGCCCTGTCGGTCACCCCGTTCACCCGGCGTTCGCTCGACCGCACTGCCACCGGCACGTTCGTCGCCGCGCTGCGGCATCTCGACGACGCGAACAGTCGCAACACCGACGCGCACGCCGTGGACCTCGCTGGCCCGATCGCCACCGGCCTGATCAGCCGGCTGCTGGCCCGAGCGGAGGCCGTCGCCGGCCCGCGCGGCCAGGAGTACCTCGGCGAGCGACTGCGGGACCTCGTCGACCGCTGGCAGCTGATGAAGACGGGGCCGACCCGACTCGGCTACCGCCGCAGCGGTGGGCCGCAGAAGGTCACCGGCCTGCTGGAGCCGGCCGGCCACGGCCGCTGGGAGGTCCTCACCGTCGCCCAGTCGATGCGGGAGACCGAGCACGAGATCAACCTTCTCGTTCCCGGCGCGGACGAGATCTACAGCCCCGCCTACGGGGAACCGGGATGGAGCTTCGGGGCGCCTCCGGACGCGGATACCGACACCGACCCCGACCCCGACACCGACATCGGCGAGGACGACCGGGACGAGAACGCCCCGGTCGGCGACGAACTCGGGGAGACCCGGCTGGCCCCGGCGCGACCCCGGCAGGGGAGGGGTGCCTGATGGCCACCAGGTTCCACCGGCGCGTCGGTGCGGTCCGGCCGAGCCATCTGATGTTCACCAGTGGGGTCGGCGCCCTCGTCGACCTGCCCAGCTTCTCCGCCCTGGTCCGCGGGCTCGACGACTGGGACTATCGCAACGTCCCCGAGTACGAGCCGATCGCCGAGCCCCGGCTGCTCGCCGCCGTGCGCCGGGTGTACGACCGCAACGTCACCGAGCTGCGGCCAGCCCCCTGGGCAGACACGGATCCCGGCGACCGCAGCGGTCAGGGCGCCCGCATCGGCGTGNCGACCACGCCGTTCCCGAACTGGCTGCGCTGCACCGCCTGCAACGAGCTCGACGTGATCGCCTCGCGGACCTTCACGTTCGAGAATCCGTGGCTGCACCGCCCGCAGGACGCCCGCTTCTTCCACGAGGTGTGCGGCCGCAAGAAGTCCGGCCGCCGGCCGCTGGCCGTGGCCGCGCGCTTCGTCCTCGCCTGCACCGCCGGGCATCTCGACGACTTCCCCTACGTGATGTTCGTCCACCGGGGCGGCGAGTGCGCGAAGGCGAGCCACCCGCGGCTGCGGATGGAGGACCGGGGCGGCAACCTCGGGGCCAACGTCGAGATCCGGTGCGTCAACTGCGATCAGCGGCGCAACATCCGGGACGCGATGGGCCGCCGCGGCACCCAGAACCTGCCTCGCTGCCGGGGCCGTCACCCGCACCTGGGAACGTTCGCCGACGACGGCTGCCGAGCCGAATCCCGGCTGCTGGTCGTCGGCGCGTCCAACCAGTGGTTCGCCCAGACGCTGTCGGTGCTCTCCGTTCCCCGCACCGGCGCCAGCGAGCTGGCGGCCAAGGTCGAGCAGCACTGGGAGCATCTCAGCCAGATTCCCGGCGAGACGATGATGGGGTTCTCCCGGTCGGTGATGCCGGTGTTCCGCCAGCTGGAGCGGTGGACCGACGCCGAGGTCTGGGCCGCGGTCGAGCGGCATCNGGCGGCGCTGAACGCGGGTCCCGGNGACGGCGCCGAGGAGGGCGACGAACGGGGCTACCCGGATCTGCGCACCCCCGAATGGGAGATCTTCTCCTCGCCGGTGCTGCCCGAGGCCAGCGACGACTTCGCGCTGCGCCGCGATCCCGACGGGGTGCCGCCCCGGCTGGNCGGCTTCTACACCGACGTCNTGCAGGCCGAACGGCTGCGGGAGGTGCGGGCGCTGACCGGGTTCACCCGGCTCGACGCCCCCGACCCGGACGATCCCGACCTCGTCATCCGGGCCCCCCTGACCCGGGGGCCGGCCACCTGGGTGCCGGCCAGCGAGGTCCGCGGCGAGGGCATCTTCCTGCGGGTACCCGAGGAGATCCTCGGCCCGTGGGTGGCCCGGGTCGCCGACAGCACGGAGATGCGCGAGCACCGCGACGCGTACAGCCGCTTCCGCGTGAACCGCTACTCGGATCGGATCGCCGGCGACTTCGACCCGATGCAGGGCTGGCCCGGGGAGCGGTTCATCGCCCTGCACTCCCTGTCCCACCTGCTGATCCGGACCATCGCCCTGGAGTGCGGGTACAGCTCGGCGAGCCTGAGTGAGCGCATCTACGCCGGCTCCGACGACGATCCCCGCGGCGNCATCCTCATCTACACCGCCGTCCCCGACGCCGAGGGCACCCTGGGCGGGCTGGTGTCCCTCGCCGAACCCGACCAGCTCCTTCGGCTCACCCGCCGGGNCCTGGCCGACGCCCGGCACTGCTCCTCCGACCCGCTGTGCGCCGAACGCCTGCCGTATGCACCGGCCGACTTCCTACACGGCGCCGCCTGCCACGTCTGCCTGTTCGTCTCCGAGACGACCTGCGAGCGCGGCAACCGGTTCCTCGATCGCCGCTTCGTTGTTCCTCTCGGCGACGGCCCGCAGTACCGAGACCTCGCCCTGTTCGACGAGCTGCCGTGAGGGCGAAAGCTCCATGATGATCGGGATTCCCGGTGAGGGTGTGCAGGTGATCGGCGTTGACGGCATCGTCTGAACCGGGCCGGGCGCGCGACTTCGCGGCGGCGGTCGCCGCCGCCGTGAGCACGCTGGGTCCGGCCCGGCTGGGTGAGCTCGCCGATCGGATCGGCCCGCGATCGGCGCCGCCGGGGGCAGCCGTGGGAGAGCCTGGCTGGGAGGAGGCGGTGATCGCCGCCATCGCCGGGCCGGCTGCCCGGGACGCCGTCCGGGCGGTCCTGCGTGCCCGCCGAGCCGAGGAGATCGCCCCGGCCGAGGCGGCCGCCTACCTGCACGGGGTCAGCGCCGGTTATGCGGGGCGGGCCGCGGAGACGCGGGTGGAGTCGGTGTGGAGCGGGCCGGGCAGCCGTGAGGTGCCGGTCCGGGCGACCGCCCGGGTGCTGATGGACCTGGTCGCCGAGGCCACCATGGAGCTGATGCTCATGACCTATGCGGCCCGCCCCTATCCGCCGCTGCTGACCGCGCTGAGTGCCGCGACAGGGCGGGGGGTGGCGGTCAGCGTCGTCGTCGAGACCCTTCAGGGGGCCGGGGGCGGACTGGCCGGCAGCGAGCCGGCGGCCGCGTTCGCGAGCGTGCGCGGGGTGCAGCTGTGGCACTGGCCGACCGCCCGCCGTGGACACCTCGGTGCCCGGATGCACGCCAAGATCGCCGTCGCCGACCGGCGGGAGCTGCTGGTGTCGAGTGCCAACCTGACCTCCTCGGGCGTCGAGGAGAACATCGAGGCCGGTCTGTTCGTCCGCGGCGGGGCTCCCCCGCGCCGAGCCGCCGAGCACCTCGCCGCGTTGCAGGCGAGCGGCGTGTTGGCCCGTCTTCTTCCCGGCCCCGAGCTGGCGGCGGGAAGCTGAGCGATGCCGAACGGTAGCGACGTCTCGGCCACGGTCACCGCGTCCGACATCGCCCGCCTCGCCGGCGTGGGCCGCGCGGCCGTCAGCAACTGGCGGCGCCGGTTTGTCGATTTCCCGCAGCCGGTCGGCGGCACCTCCACCAGCCCGCTGTTCGCGCTGACGGCGGTGGAGGACTGGTTCGATCGGCATGACCGCCCGTTTAGCGTCGAGGTCGGCGACCGGGTCTGGCAGCAGATCCGCGGGACCGTCGAAGATCCCCGGCTGGGTGAACTGGTCGGGCATCTCGGCGGCTTCCTGCTCCACCACCAGCGGGACCGGGACGCGGCGGTCGGATTGCTCGGGGAGCCCGACGCCGCGGCCGCTCGTTTGTTGGGACCGGCGATCGAGCGCGCCGCGCCGGACCTTCCCGTCGGCTTTCCACTGATCTGGGAGCCGGACTGGGTGCCGATCGCCCGGTCCGCCGCCGCCGCTGCCGACCGGGACGGACATGCTGCGCTCTTCGAGGTGCTGCGTGTCCNCTATCGCGAGGTGTACTCCCGACAGGTGGCCGAGACCCCGCCCGCGGTCGCGGACCTGATGGTCGGACTCGCCGGCCTTGGGAGAATGGCCGGGGAGCTCACCGTCCTCGACTCCGCCTGCGGGGTCGGGGGGCTGCTGGAGGCGGCCCGGGTCGCGGGCGTCCGCCGGCTGCTCGGCCAGGATGTCGATCCGACGGCGGCCCGGATCACCGGCGCGGGGCTGCTGCTGCACGGCGCCGACGCACGTATCGTCGCGGCGGACTCCCTGCTGGCGGATGCTTTTGTCGGGGGGCAGGCCGACGTCGTGCTGTGCGGGCCGCCGTCCGGGCAGCGGGCCTGGCCCCACGACGAGCTGGTCGACTCGCCCTGGTGGGGCTACGGGGTGCCGCCACGCGGCGAGCCGGAGCTGGCCTGGGTCCAGCACTGCCTGGCCCACGGGCGGCGTGGCGCGCCGGTGTTGGTCCTCATGCCGGCCGCCGCCGCGTCCCGACCTGCTGGGCGGCGGATCAGGGCGAACCTGTTGCGGGCCGGGGCACTGCGGGCCGTGCTGGGGTTGCCACTGGACCTGTTCGGTGCCGGCTCTGCGCCGGATCTGTGGGTGCTGCGGGTGCCCGGCGACGACGTGCCTCCCGCCCAGGTGCTCATGGGTCTGGCGAGCAACGATCCGAGCACGGTCCAGAGGGCCTGGTCGTCGTTCACCGACTCGGCCCCGGCGAGCGANCCGGNCAAGGCGGCTGAACCAGGCGGAGCGGTTCTGCCGGCCGGATTCCGGCGGATGCCGATCACCGACCTGCTCGACGGTGAGGTCGACCTGAATCCGCGGAGCCACGTCCTGGTGTACCCGGACAGCGTTATCGAGCGCGAGTTCCCGGCAGTGCGCGAGGAATTCCTGGCCGCGCTGTCGTCGCTGTCCGCGCTGACGCCGAGTATTCCGCCGCCGGGCATATCATCGCCGGCCAAAACGTCCGGCTCCACAGCGGAGCCCGCGGNGGCGTTCGAGACGGCCGGCGCAGCGCAACCGGCCTGGGTCACGGTGGGCCAACTGGCGAAGAGCGGGGTTCTGACGGTACTGACAGCCCCGCTGCAGACCAGAACTGACGCTGGCGACCTGCCATTGCTCACTGCCGCCGACGTGCGGCGTGGCCGGGGAGCGTCCGGTCGGACCGGTCTACTCCCCGGAATGCTGATGCTCCGATCCGGAGACGTGGTCTGCGCGATGGCGGNGGGGAGGATCGCGGCCGAGGTGATAGATGAGGTGGGTGCCGTGCTCGGGCCGAAGGTGGCGCTCCTGCGTGTCGATCCCGAGCGCCTCGATCCGCATTTCCTGGCTGGCAGCCTGCGGGCCGCGGGCTATCGAGCGGCTGGGGGGCTGGGCGTCGGCGATGAGGAGGGACTCGGTAGTCGGTCGGGCGGGATGTTGTCGCGTCCTGACCTGCGTCGGGTCCGCATCTCCGCGCTGGCGCTGGCCGCCCAGAGGGAGCTGGGGGCGGACTTCCGTCGACTCCAGCGGCTGGAGAAATCGGTGCGCGAGGCTGCCGAGCTGGGCGAGGAGATCATTCGGGTCGGCTACCTCGGTGTAGCCGACGGCCGGCTGCGGGTCCGGGGCGACCCCGATTCTCGGTAATGCCGGCTCCTGCTCGCTGGAGATTTCGGTGGAGTGTAATCTCAAGCCGTCTGATGGGAAAGGCTGATCGGGGGCGCGATGGCCGGACGTTGGATGATCGATCGGCGGTACGAGCTGGAGGCTCTGCCGCTGGCTAAAGGAGGAATGGGCGAGGTCTGGGTCGGCCGGGACGTGAAGCTCGACCGGGAGATCGCAGTGAAGTTCGTCCGTTTTCCCGATGGCCGGCCCGACGAGGAGCTCGTTCGTCGTTTCATCCGTGAATCGCGAATAACCGCCCGGCTGGTGCATCCGGGGGTTCCCGCCGTCTACGACGCGGGCACCCACGAGGGGCGGCCCTATCTGGTCATGCAGCGGGTACATGGGATCAGCGTCGCCGATCTCGTTGCCGAGCAGGGAGCGTTGCCGATCGGGTGGGCGGCGGCGATCGCGGCCCAGGCCGCCGCGGTGCTGGCAGTCGCGCACCGGGCGTCCCTTGTCCACCGCGATCTCAAGCCGGCGAACCTGATGCTGGAGCCAGACGGCACGGTCAAGGTGCTCGACTTCGGCCTCGCGGTCGCACTTGACCGCACCGACCTGTCGAAGATCACTCTGACCGGACAGCATCTCGGCAGTCCCGCCTACATGGCCCCGGAGCAGGTGCTCGCCGGGCTCAGCGCNCCGGCCACCGACCTGTACGCGCTGGGCGCGACCCTGTTCGAGATGCTGACCGGCCGGCGGCTCTTCGCCGGGTCGTCGTCCTACTCGGTCATGCATCAGCAGGTCGAGGAAGTCCCGACCCGGGCCAGCGCTCTGCGCGCCGACGTTCCCCCAGGTCTCGATGCGCTGGTCGCCGACCTGCTGCGCAAAGCACCGGAGGAACGGCCCTCCGGCGCGGAGTCGGTGTATGAGGCGCTGGTCGGCTGGATGACGGACCTGGTTCCGCTTCCCGGAATCGTCGACCCCGCCGCGAATAACCCGGTCCGGATGTACAACCGGATCACCGCCTACGTGCATCCTCCCGCGCCGGCTCTGTCCGCGCCGATTACCACCGCGCCGACCTCACCCGTGCCTGGCTCTGACCTACCGGGGCCTGGCGTCGTGGAACCGGCACGGTCGGACGCGGTGGCTGTGCCGCAGCGGCGGTCGCAGTCCGCCGGCGGGATCGACCAGGTCGAGCTTCGCCGGGCCCGGGATGAGGCCCACTCGCTGGCCCGGGCCTCCCGATACAGTCAGGCCACCGCGATCCTGACGGAGGCGGTGGCTCGGGCCGGACGGGAGATGGGGGCTGACAGCGCCGACGTGCTCGGGCTCCGTCTCGAGCTCGCCGAGCTGTTGTTCGAGGGGGGTGACTTTCGCCGCGCCGTCAGCGAGTATGAGCGGCTGGTTGCCGACCTCGCCCGCCGGGATGGCCGGGACAGCGAGCGGCTGATGCTTGCGCGCCTGCGGGAGGCGACCTGCCGGGCCCTGACTGGTGAGACGCCGCGGGCGCTGGAGCAGCTCGGGGCGCTGCTGCCCGACGAGACGCGGGCGTTCGGCGCGGACGATCCCCGCGTCCTCGAACTGCGCCGCCAGATCGGGCTGTTGCAGCTCGGGGCCGGCCACCGGGCTGCCGCGGTCGAGACCCTCTCCGCCCTGCTCGTCGACCTGCTGCGGGTCTGGGGACCGGAGCATCCGATGGTGCCGGTGGTTCGGGAGCTGCTCGCGGGCGCGGATGCCGCGGCGGCGGTCCACTGAGCCCGCCGGCCCGCTGATCCTGGTGGTCCGCGCAGGGCCGACGAGGGGGCGGCATGCGGTCGGCGGGGGCGCCCGGGCAGTGGGATTCGAGCAATGGACGAGAGGCGGTGACGTGGCGCGGCTCGGGATCGACAAGGAGTTCCTGCTCGGATTCGCGGCCCTGGAGAAACAGGTGCAGAACCGGGTGCTCGACGTGTTCGCCAAGTTCGAGGCGGCGACCCACGCCGGTCTCCATCTGGAGAAGATCGGGAACGTCCGTGACGACCGGTTCCGGACGATCCGCATCGACAGGTTCTGGCGGGGNGTGGTGCTTGCTCCGGACAGCGGCGACACCTACACGTTGCTGCGGGTGTTGCCGCATGACGACGCCTACGCCTGGGCCCAGCGGCGTCGCGTGTCGGTCAATGNGGCAACGGGCCGGATCGAGATTCGTGACGTGGTCGCGATCGATGCGACGCTCCCGGAGTTGACCAGGCGGGCCGAGCAGGCACCCAGCCGGCTGTTCGCAGACGTGGCGGACAAGGATCTGCGCCGGCTCGGCATCGACGAGCAGACGCNGGCCTTCGCTCGTGTGCTGACGGATGTGCGGCAGCTCGAGATGGCGCGCGGCTTCCTTCCCCCGAACCAGTGGGACGCCCTGTTCGGCCTGGCGGCGGGGATGACGCCGGAGGAGGTGTGGGCCGAGATCGGGGCCGCGTCCGAGGCCGACCGGGCATCCTTCGACGCCGATGACGTGGTCGCCGCGGTCGAGCGCAGCGCGGATCGGGTGGTTCTCGTGGACGGGCCAGAGGAACTGCTGGAGGTGTTCCGGCACCCGTTTGCCCTGTGGCGGGTATATCTGCACCCGACCCAGCGTCGTATCGCTCAGGCTCGTTTTCGGGGGCCGGCACGGGTGACCGGCGGGCCGGGGACCGGGAAGACCGTCGTGGCCCTGCACCGCGCGCGTGATCTCGCCTCACAGGGGGNCGGTCGGGNGCTCCTGACCACCTTCACCTCGACGATGTGCGACTCGCTGGCCGCAGACCTCGACCTGTTGGTCCACGATCCGCTGGAACGCGAACGGATCACCGTCGCGACGGTGAACAAGATTGCTTACGACGTCTTTCGGGCCTGGCAACCTCAGCCGACCATCCTGACCGACGCTGAGGAACGCGCGGTGTGGCNCACCGCCACTCGCGGTCTCGGCCTCCCGTTCTCCGAGAGCTTTCTCTCGGAGGAATGGCGGCAGGTCATCCTCGCACAGGAGATCATCACGGAGGCGGGGTATCAAAAGGCGCGTCGGGCCGGGAGGGGCCGTCCGCTCGGCCCGCGCCAGCGAGCTCAGGTGTGGGCCGCCTGGCGGCAGTTCGATCGAGAACTGCGCGCCTCCGGCCGGTGGACTCATGAGATGATCTGTGTCGAGGCGGCACGTCTGCTGGAACGGGCACCGCATCGGCCATACCGGCATGTGGTGATCGACGAGGCGCAGGACCTCAGCCCGGTGCAATGGCGCTTCCTGCGGACGGCGGTCAAGCCAGGCGCGGACGACTTCTTCCTCGCCGGCGACGCCCACCAGCGCATTTACCACAACCGAGTGAGCCTGAGGGAGCTCGGCATCCAGGTGGTCGNCCGGTCTGCGCGGCTGACGGTGAACTATCGGACGACCGCGGAGATCCTCGCCTGGAGCCTGGGAATGCTTCGCGGCGAACCGATCGACGACTTGGACGGCGGTCTGGATTCGGTGGCCGGCTACCGGTCGGAGCTCCATGGGCCCGTGCCTCGGCTACAGGGCTTCGCAACCTGGAACGATGAGATCCGGGAAGCCGCCGAACAGGTGCGGGCCTGGATCCGTGCCGGCGTGGCACCGGACGAGATTGGTGTCGCCGTGCGTTCCAACAAATTCGCCGAATCCTTACTGCCCGCCCTGCATCGGCTTGGCGTTCCCGCGCGGCTGCTGGCCCGGTTGCCCGAGCAGCAGCCTGCGCCGATCGAACGGGCTGGAGGTCCGGCGGTTGCGGTCGGCACTATGCACCGGATGAAGGGGCTGGAGTNCCGGTGCCTGACGGTTCTTGGTGTCGGCGAGCGTCAGGTGCCCGCCCCGGGCGCGGTCACGCNAGCCGGGGAGGACGAAATCGCACACGCCCAGGACGTCCAGCGAGAGCGATGCCTGCTCTTCGTCGCCTGCANCCGTGCACGGGAGGAGCTGTACATCTCCTGGCATGGCGCTCAGAGCCCGTTTCTCGCCCAGCTCGGCCCGGCCGCCGTTCGCTCTACGTGATCCGCCGCCGTGATCGGTGAGCATTTCCCTGGCAGTGCGTCGGCCGGCGCGGGCGTACAGCACCGCCCCGAGACGGATCAGGTGCTCAGGCGCCGGNAGCGGGCGAGGCGGCGTGCCCCGTCCGGCGCGGGCCGGCCGGTCTGGGGCTGCAGGGCGGCCTCGAGCCTGGTGCGGACGGAGGACTCGTCGAGATGCATCCCGATCGCGACGAGTCCGCTGGGCCCGTCCGTCACGGGCCTGGCCGCGACGTGGATCTGGCGTCCGACGACGTTGACGACGTGGCCGCGCAGGCTCCGCCCGGTGTCCACGGTCACGGTGCCCTTGAGCCGGTAGATGTCCGCGGGCAGGTCCTCGAGCAGGTCGACCAGCCGGCCGGGATCGACCGGGCCGGTGGCACCGACGGTCACCGCGCGGACGCGCGGGTGCGGCTCGCCGTCATGGTCGCCGTCGTGGTCGTGCCGGGCCAGGNCCGCGAGCGGGAGTTCGTCGACCGGGTCGTGCGGGCTGGCGGCGTCGAACACGAGAGCCGGGTCGACGCGACCATGGGTGGTGTCGACGACGTGGGCGTGGGGATTGCTCGCGCGGATCCGGTCGGCGATCCGCGCCACCGTCTCGGCGCGGTGGGCCGGCGCAACCCGGTCGGTCTTGTTGATCAGGACGAGGGAGGCCGACGCGAACCGGGCCGGCGGCAGGCCGCCCGTGTCGACGGTGTCGACGGTGTCGAAGTAGGCGGCGGCGTCGACCACGTCGACGAGACCGCCGGGGCGCACGCGGTCCACGGTGCTGAACCGGATGAGCCTGGCGAGATGCGGCGGGTCGGCCACGCCGCTGGCCTCCACGATCACCGCGTCCAGCCGCAACCGCGGATGGGTCAGCTTCGCCAGCGCCTGGTCCAGGCCGTCGGTGTCCGGCAGGCAGCACAGGCAGCCGCCCGCGATCGAGGCCGGCTCGTCCACCTGGCCGGTGACCAGCGCGGCATCGACGTTGATCGCGCCGAAGTCGTTGACCACGACCCCGAGGCGCGCCCCGGGCGCCTGGAGCAGGTGGTTGAGTACCGTCGTCTTGCCCGCGCCCAGGTATCCGGTAAGCGCGATCACGGGTACCCGCACGCCCATCCCCGCCTGCCTCCTCCCGTCCCGGCCACGAAGACTATCCGCCCACCTCGCGGGGAGCCCCATAGGGCCCGCCACCGGAGTGGAAAAGCATCGCCAAGCCCAAAGGTAGTTGTCGGAATGCTTGCTAGGATCGGCGCGCGGGGGACAGCGCCAAGGCCCGGCGGTCGAGAAGTCCGGCCGTGACAGGCGTCCGCGGATAATCCGAAAGGNCATTCCTGTGAGCAGCAAGCTCAACTGGCTCGTCTGCAAGGTCGGCTNCATCGAGTGCGGCATGATAGAAGACCCGGCGCTGAGAATCATCGGAGTTTACGCGGACGAGCCGGCGGCCATCACCGCCGCGCGCGATACTGCGCAGACGATCGCGAAACGTTGGGGGATGACCAATTCCGACGAGCCGTACCGGGTGAACGCGGCGGAAATGCTGGGTACACGCATGGGCGCCGGCTGGATGTGGACGCCGGCTGACCACGAACAGGTCTTCGCGGTGCAGGTCCCCGGGCCCTGAGCAGGGATGCGGGCTGGAACCAGCCGGCGGTCCGCGACCACCACGCCTACATCAGTCCGACCGGCGGCTGGCACTGGGACCGGTACGGCATCGAGGCGGCCCTCCAGATCCAGCGGGCGGCGAAGACGCTGCATCCCACGGAGTTCGCCGGGCTGAAAATCGTCCAGGAGACGAAGAACTTCTTCCGTGACTTCCTGCANCACAACCTGATCGACGCCCAGGCGACCAGGATCGTCGCCGCCGAGAATCCCGCCTGGTTGCCGGAGCGTGGCGAGGGCGGTGTACTGCACGGGGTTGGTCGGGCTGACGGATGGAGACGTGGATGAGCAGGGTCGCCGGGGCGGGCACGGACTTGCCTGCGCCGCACGTCGCCGACAGCCACGATCTGATCCGCGTGCAGGGCGCTCGGGAGAACAACCTCGCCGACGTCAGCATCGAGATCCCGAAGCGCCGGCTGACGGTGTTCACCGGCGTCTCGGGCTCGGGCAAGAGCTCGCTGGTGTTCGCCACGATCGCCGCGGAGTCGCAGCGGATGATCAACGAGACGTACAGCGCCTTCGTGCAGGGCTTCATGCCGACGCTGGCGCGTCCCGACGTCGACCTGCTCGACGGCCTGACGACCGCGATCATCGTCGACCAGCAGNGGATGGGCGGCGACGCCCGGTCCACGGTCGGCACCGTCACCGATGCGGGCGTGCTGCTGCGCATCCTGTTCAGCCGGCTCGGCCAGCCCCACGCCGGCCCGCCGGGCGCGTACTCCTTCAACGTGCCGTCGGTCCGGGCCAGCGGTGCGATCACGGTCGAACGCGGNGCTTCCAGGGCGGTGAAGACGACCTACACCCGCACCGGCGGGATGTGTCCGCGCTGCGAGGGCCGGGGCGCGGTCAGCGACTTCGACCTGACCCAGTTGTACGACGAGAGCAGGTCGATCAACGAGGGTGCGCTCCTCGTCCCCGGCTACAGCGTCGACGGCTGGTACGGGCGCATCTTCGGCGGCTGCGGCTTCTTCGACCCGGACAGGCCGATCCGCAGGTTCACCAAGCGGGAGCTGCACGACCTGCTGTACAAGGAGCCGACCAGGATCAGGGTCGACAACGTCAACCTGACGTACGAGGGGCTGATCCCGAAGATCCAGAAGTCGTTCCTGGCCAAGGACGTCGACGCGCTGCAGCCGCACATCCGCGCGTTCGTGGAGCGGGCGGTGGTCTTCACGACCTGTCCCGACTGCGGCGGCAGCCGGCTCAGCGAGGCGGCCCGATCGTCGAAGATCGCCGGGATCAGCATCGCCGACGCCTGCGCGATGCAGATCAGCGACCTCGCCGACTGGGTGCGCGAGCGGGCCGAGCCGTCGGTGGCACCGCTGCTCGCGGCGCTGCACCACACCCTCGACTCGTTCGTGGAGATCGGGCTCGGCTACCTCGCGCTCGACCGGCCGTCGGGCACGCTGTCGGGTGGCGAGGCGCAGCGCGTCAAGATGATCCGCCACCTCGGTTCCTCGCTCACCGACGTCACCTACGTCTTCGACGAGCCCACCATCGGCCTGCACCCCCACGACATCGCGCGGATGAACGACCTGCTGCTGCGGTTGCGGGACAAGGGCAACACGGTGCTCGTCGTCGAGCACAAGCCGGAGACGATCGCGATCGCCGACCACGTCGTCGACCTCGGCCCCGGCGCCGGCACGGCGGGCGGCACCGTCTGCTTCGAGGGAACCGTCGCCGGGCTGCGGGCCAGCGGCACCCTCACCGGCCGCCATCTCGACGACCGGGCCGCCCTCAAGGAGACGGTGCGCACGCCCACCGGGCGGCTGGCGATCCGCGGCGCGACGGCGAACAACCTGCGCGACGTCGACGTCGACATCCCCCTCGGGGTGCTGGTCGTCGTCACCGGCGTCGCCGGCTCCGGCAAGAGCTCGCTCGTGCACGGGTCCCTGCCGGCCCTGTTCGGCGAGAAGGCCGTCGAACCGGCCGGCGGGGCGCTGGTGTCGATCGACCAGACCGCGATCCGCGGCTCGCGCCGGAGCAACCCGGCGACCTACACCGGACTGCTCGACCCGATCCGCAAGGCGTTCGCGAAGGCCAACGGGGTGAAGCCGGCGCTGTTCAGCGCCAACTCCGAGGGCGCCTGCCCGACCTGTAACGGCGCCGGTGTCATCTACACCGACCTGGCGATGATGGCCGGCGTCGCGACGACCTGCGAGGAGTGTGAGGGCCGACGGTTCGAGGCCTCGGTGCTGGACCACCATCTCGGCGGCCGGGACATCAGCGAGGTGCTCGCGATGTCGGTGACCGAGGCCGCGGAGTTCTTCGGCGCCGGCGAGGCGCGCACGCCGGCCGCGCACACCATCCTCGGCCGGCTCGCCGACGTCGGGCTCGGCTACCTCAGCCTCGGCCAGCCGCTGACCACGCTGTCCGGCGGCGAGCGNCAGCGGCTGCGGCTGGCCACCCACCTGGCTGCCAAGGGCGGCGTCTACGTCCTCGACGAGCCGACCGCCGGCCTGCACCTGGCCGATGTCGAGCACCTGCTCGGCCTGCTCGACCGGCTCGTCGACGCCGGCAGGTCGGTCATCGTCGTCGAGCACCACCAGGCGGTCATGGCGCACGCCGACTGGATCATCGACCTCGGCCCCGGCGCCGGCCACGACGGCGGCCGGATCGTCTTCGAGGGCACCCCCGCCGACCTCGTCGCCGCCCGCTCCACCCGCACCGGCGAGCACCTCGCGGCCTACATCNGCGCCTGATCGGGCGCCTGACCTTCTCGGCCGTGAGTAAATTGGCATTTCCGCTGGTTAACGTTCGATCAGACCTGCGTGCGTCATATGCCCGGTATGTCTGCGAGAATCGCGCCGCTGGCATGCTGAACGCAGGGAGGGCGGCGGGCGTTGGCGAGAAGGCTGGGAAGTTCCTACATCCTGGAGACGGTGATCGGTCGGGGTGNGATGGGCGAGGTGTGGCGTGGCCGCGACGAGGACGGCGCGCCGCTCGCCTTCAAACTCCTGCTGCCGGAACTCATGGTGGACCCGCAGATCGTCGCCCGGTTCATGCGGGAACGCTCGGTGCTCCTCCGGGTCGACTCGCCCTTTGTCGTGCGGGTCCGTGATCTCGTCGCCGAGCGCGGTGACCTGGCCATCGTCATGGACTTCATCGAGGGTTCCGACCTGCGTCGTGAACTGATACGGCGCCGAACGGTCCCACCCTCGGAGGCCGTGGCGACGATTGTCGACATTCTGACAGGGCTCGATGCCGCGCACGAGCTCGGCATCATTCATCGCGACCTCAAACCCGAGAACGTGCTGCTCGACCGGCATGACGGCGGGTATCGCCCGAAGATCTCCGACTTCGGGATCGCCGGGCTGACGGACGCGTCGACGCGNCTGACCATCGGGCCGGGCCTGCTCGGTACTCCGCTCTACATGGCACCCGAGATGATCGAGGAGGGCGTCGCCGGTCNGCCCGCGGACATCTATGCCGCCGGGCTCATGCTCTACGAGCTGCTGTGCGGGGTCACGCCGTTCAGNGGGCGAGCGCCGCTGGCGCTCCTGCGGGCGCACGTCGATCTCCTGCCCGGCCGCCCGCCGAACCTCAGCGACGAACTGTGGTCCGTCCTCGCCGCCATGCTCGCCAAGGACCCGGCCGAGCGGACCGGGGCCGATCAGTTACGGGCTCTCCTGCCGGACCTGCACGGGTTGCCCGCGAGCCCGCCACTGGCCACCCCGCCGCTGGCCACTCTGACGCCGGGTAGCCTGCCGCCGGCCACTCTGCCGCCGATTGCCGTGCCGCCGGACGCCGTGCCGTCCGACGCCTCGCTGCTGGACGCCGTCCCGCCGGACGCCGCCGTTGCGATCGGCCCCGACCCCGACCGACCTGGACATTCCTCCGCCGAGCCGGGTGGGCGGGNCCGACGTCGACTCCTCGTCGTCGCTCTCGGCATCGTCGTCGTGATCGTGGCCACGGCGGCGGCCCTCGTGTCGACGACCGGCTCGTCGTCCGACCCATCCAGGCGGCTCCTGATCCAGGCAGGGACCAGGGACCAGCAGGCGAGGGCGGGGCAGCCCGCCGCCACGGCCGGCCCGAGTCCCGGTGCTTCCGCTCGCGCCGACGGCGCCGGGTCACCGGCACCGACATCGATGCCGGCCTCCGCATCGACACCGGAACCGGGGTCCGGACTGGCACCGGAACCGGGGTCCGGACTGGCACCGGGGTCCGCACCGCAACCGGCACCGGCACCGGCGTCCGCCGTGCGCGTGGCGCATCCGACGGCCCCACCCCCGCAACGCCCGGCTGGTCCCGCCGTCGCGGCGCCGCCCGCCGTCGCGGCGCCCGCGCAGGGCGTTCTCGGCAGGACCTTTACCGACGTCGCGACCCATAGCTGCCTCGACAGCAATGCACAGGGGCAGGTCTACACGCTGGGTTGCAACCAGGGCAACTACCAGCACTGGGTGTACGCGGCCGGGAACGACGGGGTGCGGCTCAGGAATGCCCAGACCAACAACTGCGTGGGCAGCAGGGCGAATCCCGCGCCGGACGGAACCAGGTACCAGGGCACGGTGTACGCCATCGGCTGCGACGGCGGGGCCGCGCAGCTCTGGACCACGTCCAGCGACGGCGCCGGAATGACCTTCCGAAACGCCGCCACCGGCGAGTGCCTGGACAGCAACGCCGATGGACGCGTCTACACCCAGGGCTGCAACCACGGCGACTACCAGCGCTGGGGCTAGGCCGTGCCGGTGGTCAGCCGGGTGTCGAGGGTGTCGAGGGTGTCGCGGACTCTCCATGTGAGGGCGGTCACGGCAGGTGGCGACGTACGGGCTACAGTGCGTGGCCGAGGAGAAGTCCGGCAGGTTGCCGGGCGGATCCTGCCGCGGGTCCTACTGGTCGGCGATCCAGCAGCCGTGGAAGCCGGNGGGGACCCGACGGGGCAGGGCTACCGACGCCACGTTGGCAAGGTCGGTGGCGGCCAGGACGAGCAGCTCGGAACCGCGCCCGGCCGGGTCGGTCACGATCGAGATCAGCCAGCCGTCGTCCTCCGAGCGGGCCTCGGGCGCGGCAACGAAGATCGCTTCGCCGGGGGTGGCACCGAGAGACCGGACCCTGCTCGCGCCGGTCCGGCCGTCGTACTTGACGATCGCGTCCTGGCTGACGGAGTAGAGGAAGCGGTTCGGCCGCCCCACCCGCTGGTCGTTGAGGGTGGGGAACTCGACCGCCCGGTCGTCGAGAGCCTGCTCCCTGACCACCCCGTTCGCCGGGTCGATCAGCCAGCGGTGGGCGAAGCCGTCGGCGATCATGCCCGCCTCGGTCGGGGCTCCGCCGAGGCGGGGCCAGATCGCCGCGAAGCGGGCGCGGTCGTAGCGGACGGCGTCGAGGCAGACCCGTCCGGCGTCGTCGACGTGGGCGTTGCCGACGTGAAAGACGTAGCAGGGGTCNATGTCGAACCACCGCGTCTCGCCGCCGTCGCGCGCCATGACGCCGATGCGCGCCCCGTAGGCGTCGTCCCACCGGTAGGGCATCCCCTGCCCGAGGAGCGCGAGGTCGAAGACGACCGGCAGGTCGAGCCACACGACATGGCTCTCGGTGATGGCGAAGTCGTGCATCATCGTCGGGCCCGGCACGTCGATCACTCTGCTCTCGACGAGCTCGCCGGCCGCCGAGAGCCGGTGGTAGGTCAGGTACGGCGGGGCCATGCCGTAGCCGAAGAACAGCAGGTCACCGGTGAGCGGGTCCCGCTTGGGATGCGCGGTCATGGCGGTCGCGAGTCTCCCGCCGAAGTCGCACGGCCCGGTCGTCGCCAGCTCGGACGTCAGCTCGTACGGCAGGCCGACCTCCACCAGTGCGAGGATGCGGCCGGCGTGCCGGATCACGCTGGTGTTCGCGGGAACGGCCGTCAGATCGAATCCGGCGGGACCCACGAACGGCGCACCGGCCAGCTCGCGGGTGCGTACCCAACGGTTGCGGTACCACTCGGCGCGGCCGTCGCGCAGCCGGACGCCGTGGATCATCCCGGCGCCGGTGAACCAGTGCCCCGGGTCCGCGCCGGGGGGCGGGTTGGGGCCGTTGCGGAAGTAGCGGCCGCGCAACGCGTCGGGCAGCGCACCGGTGACCGGCAGGTCGACGGCATCAATCTCGTCGGCCACGGGCGCGAGCAGGCCGCTGAGGTAGGTGGGGGTACTCGCCGTCATCAATGTCTTCTCCGATCCCCGTGGTCGGCCGACCCGGTGGGCACGGCCTCCACCCCGCCAGCGATGGTCCGTCCTCGACGTCTGGTCGGCAATCCGGAGCCGGACTTCGGCCGCGGGACCTTCACCGCGGTGATGGGGCCCTCCGGCTCGGGCAAGTCCAGGCGTTCACCCTCGTGCCATCGCTGAGCGCCGAGCTCAACGTCGCGTTGCCGCTGCGGCTGGCCGGCCGCCGGNCGCGCCGCCGGGAGGTCCGCGATGTGCTGGAGCCACCCGGTTCGCGCCCGACTCGGCAGCCTGGCCGGCAGCCTCCGGCGGTACTGAACCGTGAGTGAACCGTAGCTGGACCTCGGAGATGCAGGCTTGTAGTTGCAGGTTCACAAGTTGCACGGTCAATGAGTGGGGAGCCAACGCCGGAGGCCGGACAGCGACGGCAGCCACCAGAGCTGGCCGAGCACCCCAAGGGTGACGGGCTCGAAACTCGGATGGGAAAGGTATGAAGGCGACATATGAGGCGCCGGTCCTCCAGGATCAGGGATCGTTCCGGAAGGCCACCGGCTTCATCGGCTTCTTCGGAGGCTGGGGCTGGGGTGGTTGGGGCGGCCACCGGCATCACTGGGGCCGCTGGGGCCACCGGGGCCACGGCGGTTGGGGCGGCTGGGGCGGTTGGGGCGGTTGGGGCTGATAGCCCACCAACCCACCAGCCCACCAGCCCAGCAGCCCACCAGTCCGACATCATCAACGAGCAGAAACCGAGTGGCGACGAGCCGGCGAGCGGCCGTCGCCACTCGTCGTTTCCGGTCGCCGGGTCCGGCGGTGCCCGTCGCGTGCGAATCTTTCCAGGAACAGGCGATAGGAGGATCCCGGCTTCAGAATGTCGTCCCCGCCGACGCCGCCGGTATCGGTCTGTCGTATTCGGATGGCGCTGGGCCACGTGCCGCGGACAACCTCCGTGACATGTACGTCGGTGATCGTGAATGGTAGGCCGGAGATGGCCTTGGTCTGGGTCCTGTCGGTCTCCTGAACTCGAACGATCGCGTCGGAGTCTGCTTTCATCTCGGCGATGCNGTGCAGGGCGGTCACGCTGTTGACGCCATCGCTCGGTGGCTGCCAGGGTACTTCCAAGCCAGAAGTTACGCTGTTCTTCGCGGAAAGTTCTTCCAAGTCGGAAAACGCGCCATCCCGACGGCTCTAGGTTCACGGCATGAAGAAGCGCAGAATCTCAGCCGTCCTCGGCGCGGCCCTCCTCTGTTCCCTGGTCGGCATAGCGCCGAGCGCGTCGGCGGCCGGTCCCGGTGCGACCGCCCCCGCGCACGGAGTTACCCCGGTGCGTCCACTGCACATTCTGCTCACCAACGACGATGGATGGCGGGNCACCGGAGGCTCCGACACCCCACTGATCGTCGCCCTGCGCGACGCCCTCAAGGCCGCCGGTCATGACGTCGTCGTCGTGGCACCCGGCACCGACCAGAGCGGCCAGGGCGGTCGTATCTCCGCACCCCCGCTGCAGCTCACGGTCGCCAGGCCCGAGCCATCGGTGTGGACGGTCACCCCGGGATCACCCTCGGACAGCGTGTTCTTCGCCTTCGACCAGGTCTTCACGAACGCCAAGCCCGACCTGGTCGTCTCCGGGATCAACCCCGGCAACAACCTCGGCCAGGCGGTCAACCACTCGGGCACCGTCAACGCGGCCGCGACCGCGCTCGAGTTCGGAGTGCCCGCGATCGCGGTCAGCCTGCAGACCTCGAGCACCTGGCGGGAGGGAACGGTCGTCGCTGCGAAGAGCTCGNCCGCCTACGTGGCGGATCTCGTCGCGCGGCTGGAAGGCCGGTCGCAGCACGGTGCGCTGATGCCCCCGGGAGTCGGTCTCAACGTCAACTACCCGCTCCTGGCCGGCCCCGTCGACCCCGCCACCGGCAAGCCCGGTTCGGTGCTGCCCCCCAGAGGGGTCCGGCCCACCACGCTGGACACCGGCGTGGCCCTCGACCTCGGCTACACGCCGACCAGCGGGCAGGCGGGACAGCCGGGTACCTACACGATCGGGCTCACCCCGAACGACCAGGCCGCTCCCGCGGGTACCGACACCCGTGCCNTCCAGGACGGATACGTCAGCCTCACTCCACTGGAGGCGGACCGGGACGTGGACGGCTCCACCGAGAGCTGGCTCCACCGCATTCTCTGACGGTCGGAATTACGGGGACGTAGGGGATCTTCTACGCAGGACTGGCAGATCGTGCTGCTCCTCTTCCACCGCGGGTGGCCGGTGCGGTGAGCAGGAAAACNCAATCCGCCCCGGTCACCACACGGTGCAGGGAACCGGGATGTGGCTCCGTGAACTCCCTCGTGCCCGGCGAACGTGCCAGATGCGCGACGAGATCCGGGGNCGGTCCTGGACGGAGGGGAGATGCGTGATGATCCGAGCGCTCCTTGTCACATGGTGACCACTCTGACCCGGATGGGTCTCGAGGGGCCTTCGGCCGAGGGAGCGGCCCGGGCTACCGCACTGGTCGCGGAGGCGGTGGCCTACGCCCGAGGACTTGCTGACCTGAAGGAGACGGGCTACCAGGCGGCGGCGGACCTCGACCGGCGGCTGACGGGTCGAGCCGCCCTCATGCTGGCGCTGNACACGCCGCGCGCGGCGCGACTGCTCGCCGATTCGGAGGTGGTGCGCCGCACCCTCGCCACCGGCGCAGCGTCCGCCGCCGAGCAGTCCGCCGCGGACCGGGTGCGTGCGGCCTGTCACACGCTCGGGTTCGACCCGAAGGCGCGCGACCCGAAGGCGCGCGACGCGCCAGGCCGGCTCGTCGGGGACCTGACCGTGGAACAGGTCGTCGCCGCGGCCGCGGCCGTCGGTCGGATGTCGCGGCTGGCCGACTCGCTCACCGATCGGGCCGCCCGGGCGTCGGCGAGGCGCTGGTCAGCCGCGCTGGCTGCCGGACCGCCCGTGGAGCGGGAATTCACGGCCATTCGCCGGCGACTCGACAGCGTGCTGACATCGTCGGGACCGGGCGGTCCCGAGACGGACCCGTCCCGCCTCGCCACCCGCCTGCTGTCGGAGTCGGAGCTCGTCCACTGGCCGGTGCTCGCGGCGCGGCTCGCCCGTATCGGCGAGGCCATCCGCCACGCGCGGATCGCCGCGATGGTGCGTGCCGCGAAGGCCCGGCTGACCGACCTGCAGGCGCAGCGCCGCCGGCAGGCGAGCGTGCGTGGTGGCGTCCACCTGGCCGGTCGGATGGGCCGGGCGGCGAACCTCCGCCCGCCGGCCTGGCCGCTCGCGGCTCCCCACGGCGAGACGCTGGCCTGGCTGCGCCGTCTTGTCTGCGCGCCGCTGCACACCCCCGACGTGGAACGAGCGCTGGCCGCAAGGCTGGGCGCGGACCTGTTCGACCTGCGCAGACCACCCCCGGAGCCGGCCTTCCTCGCCGGCGTCGACATCGGGAACCTGCGGCCCGAGCATGTCGCGCCCTTCCTGCGCCGCATCAGCATGACCCGCCCCGTTCCGAGCGCCGAGGAGTTGTCGGAGGAATCCCTCGAGGCCGACCGCGGCGCTGTCAGCTGGGCGCGGCGCTCGGCGGACGAGCGGCGCTGGGGGCAGGCGGCCGACACCGGGGCGCCGCTGCTGCCGGAGGTGGTCGGAATACCGCATGTGGTGCACGGAATCTGGTTGGGCCAGCCGATGCCCGCGCGGACGGCCTTCCGCGACAACTACGGTGCGGCGGCCCGCCGGTACGCGGGCCAGGTCACCGTGGTGCTGTGGACGGATATCCCGCGTGNGCAGTGTGCGGCCGTCCTGGCCGAGCCCGCCCCCCTGGTCGGCGCGGCCGACCCGCTCCGGTACGTCCNCACCCTGGCGACCNGGGCCCGTGACAACGACGTGGCGCTGGTCAACGTCGACGAGGTCTTCCACGCCGACCATCCGCTGTACCTGCGTCCGCAGTACGTCCTGGAGATGGCGAAGCAGCGTCCCCGCGGCTACACGAGCGCGACCGATCATCTGCGGGTGGAACTCGTCCACACCTTCGGAGGTCTCTACATCGACGGCGACATCCGATTCGACGCCGGATCGCCGGAAGGCGGGCACCCCGGCTCGGTCCCCGACCTGCTCGCGGCCGTCGCCGCCTCCACCTGTGGCNTCACCCTGAACATCCTGCCGATCGACCTCGGCATCAGCAACGACCTGATCGTCGGATCCGCCCGCCATCCGGCGCTGCGCCTGTGGATGGAATGCGCCAGGCTCAACTACTTCCCTCTGCAGCGGGAGATTGTTGGCGGCCTCGGGATGATGGCGCGGCCGTACGTCGGAGCCTCTCACCAGGGGCTGCGCCACCTCGCCCCGCACCGCACGGGACGGGTCCACCACGTCCCCCTCAAGCTGCTGGGCATCACCCGTGACGACCTCACCCCCACCGGGGGAGCCGTCGTCACCGCCAACGAGATCACCTGGGTGCCCCGCGGGCGGGAACGAGTCGAGTTCGACGTGACCGGCGCCGATCCCGCCGATCCGGCCACCCGGGACGAAGTGCTGACGCGGACGATGAGGCTCGTGACGTTCCTGCTCTGGCAGCTCGTGGCCAGGGAGGGCAACCTGTATCTGTCGGCGGTGGAGCCCGTCGTCCTCGCCCTGCCGGACCCGGACGCGGTCTGGATCGCCCTGCTGGGTTTCATCGCCGCTGCCGGCGCCGCGCGCGCTCTCGTCACGTCGGTCACCGACCACCGCCGCGGTGAGGACGGCACCCTCGAGTACATCCGGCTACCCCGCGAGGCGGAGGCGTTCCTGGATCGGGAGGCCAGTCCGCCGTCCTGGTTCGGCAGCGAACTGGCCGAACTCGACCGGCCGGTGTGGCTCCTCGACGAGGCCGTCACCCCGGTCGCCCTGCGCACGCCGTCGGCGGCAGCCGCGGTGCTCGCCGGCCGGGCATGATCGGACCGTTCGGGAACTTCCTTGCCCTGGAGGATTCGACGTCTGATTCGTCCCTCTGGAAAGCCGCGGCAGGCCGAAAAATGATGCGACGCGGGGGGATTGTCTGAGCAAGACTGTTCAGTCGTGCTGCTGACCCTCGCCACGACGCATCCGCCGGCCCGCGACCTCGGGTTTCTGCTGCACAAGCATCCGGACCGGGTGCACTCGTTCACCGAGCCGATGGGCACGGCGCACGTGTTCTACCCGGAGGCGACCGACGACAGGTGCACCGTCGCCCTGCTGCTGGAGGTGGACCCGGTCGGACTCGTGCGGGGGCGCAAGGGGGCGCCGGGGGAGGGGTTCGCGCTCGCCCAGTACGTCAACGACCGGCCATACGCCGCGTCGAGCATGCTCGCGATGGCGCTCAAGGACGTCTTCCGCACGGCCATGACCGGCCGCTGCAACGCGCGGCCGGAGCTCGCCGCCGCGGCCATCCCGCTGGAGATCCACGTGCCGGCGGTCGCCTCCCGGGCGGGCTCGGACCTGCCGCGTCGCCTGTTCGAGCCGCTCGGCTGGCGGGTGGCGGTGGCGACCGGCCCGCTTGATCCCGACGTTCCCGCGTGGGGCGAGTCGCCCTACCTCGACGTCCGGCTGAGCGGGACGCTCCGGCTCGCCGAGGCGCTCAACCACCTGTACGTCCTGCTGCCGGTCCTCGATGACGCCAAGCACTACCGGGTCGGCGGCGACGAGGTCGACAAGCTGCTGCGGGCCGGCGCCGACTGGCTGGCGAGCCATCCGGAGTCCGACCTCATCGCCCGCCGGTACCTGTCCCACCGCCGCGAGCTGACCCGTTCGGCGTTGGCCCGCCTCGCCGAGGTCGACGACACCGAGCCCGAGCAGCTCGACGACGCCCTCGGCGGCGCCGTCGAGCTGGACCCGCCGGACCGCCCGCTCTCCCTGGCCGAGCAGCGCCGCGGTGCGGTGCTCGCCGTGCTGCGCTCGCATGCCGCCCGCCGGGTCGGCGACCTCGGCTGCGGCGAGGGCCTGCTGGCCCGGGAGCTGCTCGGGGAGCGGACGATCGAGCACGTCCTCGCCGCGGACGTGTCCGCGCGGGCGCTGCGCATCGCGGGGAGTCGGCTGGGGGTGGAACGGATGAGCGACGCCCAGCGGGCCCGCCTCACCCTCATCCAGTCGTCGCTGACCTACCGGGACGAGCGGCTGACCGGGCTGGACGCCGCGGTGCTGATGGAGGTCGTGGAGCACGTCGACCCNTCGCGGCTCAGCGCACTCGAGGCGACCGTCTTCGGCTATGCCGCCCCGGGCCTGGTGCTCGTCACCACCCCGAACGTGGAGCACAACGTCCGCTTCGCCACGCTGCCCGCGGGGGCGCTGCGCCACCGGGACCACCGCTTCGAGTGGTCCCGGGCGCAGTTGCGCGCCTGGGCCGGGCGGGTGGCCGCCGAGCACGGCTACACCGTCCGCCACCTGCCGATCGGTCCGGATGACCCCGAGGTCGGGCCGCCGACGCAGCTGGCCGTCTTCAGCCGGGCGGTGGCCGCATGACGCCCGACCGCGCCGAACCATCGCCGCCGTCGGGCTCGTCGCCGCTGTCGGGCTCGTCGCCGCCGTCGGGCTCGCCGTCGCCGCGGCAGCTTGGCGTTCCCGCGCTCAGCCTGGTCGTCCTGGTCGGGGTGAGCGGCTCGGGGAAGTCCACGTTCGCGCGGACCCACTTCCGGGCCACCGAGGTGATCTCGTCCGACTTCTGCCGCGGCCTGGTCGCCGACGACCCCAACGACCAGTCCGCGACGCCGGAGGCGTTCGAGCTGCTGCGCTACATTGCCGGCAAGCGCCTGGCGGCCGGACGGCTCACGGTGATCGACGCGACCAACGTCCAGCCGGACGCGCGCCGCCCGCTGGTCGCCCTAGCGCGCGAGCACGACGTGCTGCCCGTCGCGATCGTCCTCGACGTGCCCGAGGGGGTGTGCGCGGCGCGCAACGCCAGCCGCGCCGACCGCGACTTCGGCCCGCACGTCCTGCGCCGCCAGCGCGACCAGCTCCGGCGCGGGCTGCGGGGGCTGTCGCGCGAGGGGTTCCGCACCGTCCACCTGCTGCGCGGCGAAGGCGAGATCGCGGACGTCGGCATCACCCGGACGCCGCTGTTCAACGACCTGCGGCACGAGTCCGGCCCGTTCGACGTCATCGGGGACATCCACGGCTGCCGCGCGGAGCTGGAGACGCTGCTGGACCGCCTCGGCTACGCCNTGCGCCGCGACGAGGCGGGCCGGGCGGTCGGCGCCGTGCACCCGGACGGCCGTCGAGTGATCTTCGTGGGTGACCTCGTCGACCGCGGCCCGGACACTCCGGGGGTGCTGCGGCTGGCGATGGGGATGGTCGCCGCCGGCGAGGCGTTCTGCGTGCCGGGCAACCACGAGAACAAGCTGCTGCGGGCGCTGCGCGGCCGGGACGTGCGCATCGGCCACGGCCTGGCCGAGTCGCTCGCACAGCTCGCGACGGAGCCGGCGCAGTTCCGGGCGGAGGTCGAACGCTTCCTCGACGGACTGATCTCCCACTACGTGCTCGACGACGGCCGGCTGGTCGTCGCGCATGCCGGCCTGCCCGAGCGCTACCACGGCCGCGCCTCCGGGCGGGTTCGCGAGCTCTGCCTGTACGGGGAGACGACGGGTGAGAGCGACGAGTACGGCCTGCCGGTGCGCCACCCGTGGGCGCTGGAATACCGGGGCCGGGCGACGGTGCTCTACGGCCACACGCCCGTGCCGACCCCGGAGTGGGTGAACAACACCCTCTGTGTCGACACCGGGTGCGTCTTCGGCGGGAGCCTGTCGGCCCTGCGCTACCCGGAGCGTGAGCTCGTCGCGGTGCCGGCGGCCGAGGTCTACTGGACGCCGGCGCGGCCGTTCCCGGCCAACCCCGAGGCCGTGGACTCCACCGAGCGGCCCACGGCGGGATCCGTGGCGGCGGGAGCGGCCGCGGTGGGATCGGCCGCGGTGGGCCGCCGGGATCCCGACGTCCTCGACCTCACCGACGTGCTGGGCACCCGGGTCGTCGAGACGCGCCACCAGAAGCGGATCAGCGTGCGGGAGGGAAACGCGGCCGCCGCCCTGGAGGTGATGAGCCGGTTCGCGATCGACCCGCGGTGGTTGCTGCACCTGCCGCCGACGATGAGCCCGGTGGCCACCTCCACCGTCGCGGACCTGCTCGAACATCCCGACCAGGCCTTCGAGGCCTACCGCGACGCCGGCGTCGACGCGGTGGTCTGCGAGGAGAAGCACATGGGTTCGCGGGCGGTCGCGCTGGTGTGCCGGTCGCTCGACGCGGCGCGGGCCCGGTTCGGCGCGCCCGACGACCGGGCCGGCGCGGTGTGGACGCGCACCGGCCGGCCGTTCTTCCCCGGCGAGCTCACCGCGGAGCTCGTCGAGCGGTTGCGTGCCGCCGCCGAGGCGGCCGGGCTGTTCGACGAGCTGGCCACCTCCTGGCTGTTGTTCGACGCCGAGCTGCTGCCCTGGAGCGCCAAGGCCGGGCAGCTCCTGCGCGATCAGTACGCCGCGGTCGGCGCGGCTGCGCGCGCGTCCCTGCCGCTCGCGGTCGACCTGCTAGAGCAGGCGGCGCGGGGCGGCCTGGCGGTGGGCGACCTGCTGGCCCGCACCCGATCCCGGGCGGCGAACGCCGCCGCCTTCAGCGCCGCCTACCGGCCGTACCAGTGGCCCACCGACGGCCTGCGCGGGGTTCGGATCGCCCCCTTCCAGGTGCTGGCGAGCGAGGGCGCGGCCCACCACACCCGGCCGCACGCCTGGCACCTCGACCTCGCCGACCGGCTGGTGGCCGCCGACCCCGATCTGGTCGCGCCGACCCGGCGGATCTTCGTCGACACCACGGAGCCGGACTCGGTCGCGACGGCGACCGCGTGGTGGACCGAGCTGACCGCGGCGGGCGGTGAGGGGATGGTCGTCAAGCCCGCGGCGAACCTGACCGTCGGCCGCCGCGGCATCGTCCAGCCGGGGCTGAAGGTGCGCGGCCGGGAGTACCTGCGGATCATCTACGGCCCGGACTACACCGAGCCGGCCAACCTGGAACGCCTGCGGGAACGCGGCGTCGGGCACAAGCGCTCACTCGCCCAGCGCGAATACGCCCTCGGGCTGGAGGCGCTCGACCGCCTCGCGCTCGGCGAACCGCTGTGGCGGGTGCACGAATGCGTCTTCGCCGTGCTCGCCCTGGAATCCGAGCCGGTCGACCCGCGGCTGTGAGCCGCCTGGTCACCATCATTGTTCTTCGGACTGACCGCCGCGGTGGGGCTCGGGGTTGAGGAGGGCGTGGATCGAGTCGATGAGGCTGAGGCGGCCGCCGTCGGGGGTGTGGATGGCGGTGGGGGTGATGTGGCGGGTGGCGTGGGCGAGTCTGCTGGCGGGTTCGGGTCCGGGCAGCAGGGGTGGGGCGGCGGTGAGGACCCGGCCGTCGGCGGTGCGGGCGGTGACGGTGCCGTCGGGGGCGCGGTCGAGGCGGATGTCGTCGTCGTGGACGGCCCGATGATGGGCCGAGCAGATCAGCAGTAGCCGGTCGATGTCGGTGTCACCGCCCCGGGTCCATTCGGTGAGGTGGTGGATCTGCAGGAAGCGGGTGTGTCCGCAGCCGGGGTACTGGCAGTGGCCGTGGTCGCGGGCGTAGACGGCGTCACGCAGCCGCTGGCCGGGGTGACGCTGCCGCCGGCCCAGGTGCAGCGGGTTGTTGCCGTCGGGGTCGGTGACCAGGCCGCGCAGGAACCCGTCACAGCCCAGGCGTGCCACGACCTGCCGGGACAGCCCGATCCCCCCGTCGACCTGCGCCCACGCCCCGATCCCGATCCGCGCCATCCCCACCGGCCCCGCGGCGCCACCATCTGCTGCCCTGGCCGGGGTGCTGTCCTCGCCGCC
>NZ_LJFZ01000013.1:0-61106 GCF_001420875.1 Frankia sp. AvcI1
CCCTCGGCGACTCACCGGCCGGCCTCGCGGCGTGGATCATCGAGAAACTGGAATCCTGGTCCGACGACTCGGCCTTCACTCCGGACGAGCTTCTCACCTGGGTCACCGCCTACTGGGTCACCGGCACGATCGGCACCTCCTTCACCACCTACGTCGAACCGGCCGCCCTCCCCGACCGGATCGACACGCCGACCGTGCTCTCCGTGTTCCCACGCGACCTCAAACCGGAGCCGCGAAGCTACGCGCAGGCGTTCCTGAACGTCCGCGATTATGTGGAACACCCTGCCGGNGGCCACTTCGCAGCCTGGGAACAGCCCGAGGCCTACGCCGACGACGTCCACCGCGCAGTCAAACTGGGCGGCTGAAACGGAGCCCGCGACACCGTGGCACCGCTTCGCCTCGTCCACCGCGACACCTCGTCCACCGCGACACCGCTTGCCGCGGACCCGTCAGGCTGCGAGCGAGAGCGCGCGCTCGGCCATCCCGATCAGCCGGGTGCGCGCCGCGATGCCGATGTCGCTGTACTTCGTCGAGTTCAGCAGCCCGAAGATCGCGTGTACCTCGATCTGGGCCTGCCGCTCGGTGAGACCGGGCCGCAGGGCGCGCAGGGGCGTCACCCACAGCCGGGTGTAGGCGAGCTGCCGGGACCTGACCTGGTGGGCGGCCTCGGCCGACAGGTTCGCCATGTCCCGGTCGTGCACCCTGATCAGGTCGGGCTCGCTGGTGGCGAAGCCGGCGTGACAGGCGATGAGCTGGCGCAGCGCGTCCGCGTCGTCGCCCGCGGCCGCGACGGCGGCCTGCCCGCTGTCGAGCATCCGCTGGCCGATGTCGATCAGCAGCTCGGCGAGCACCTCGTCCTTGCTGCCGAAATGCTTGTACACGGACGGCCCGCTGATGCNGGACGCGGCGCCGAGATCGTCGATGGACGTCCCGTGGAACCCGCGGGTGGCGAACATCCGGGCGGCCTCGAGCAGCAGCCGCTCGCGCGTCCNCTGGGCGCTCGGTCGCACCGCGCCGCCTCTACTCACCCGCGTCCTCCCTCGTTCCCCGCCCACCGCGGCACCCGACCGACCAGGGCACCCGACCGACTGCGACGCCTGATGGCGTGGCCTCGTGCCAGGCTAACGCCCCCTAACCGGCGCGGAGCGTCCGGACCAGCGGATCCGGATGGACCAGGAGACGTGTCTGCTCGACGCGGTGCTGGCCGCCACGGCCCTGCCGCTCGAATTCGACACGCCCTCGCCGAGCTGTGAGCACTCGCCCGGGGGCTGCTGCCTGCCGCCCGCGCCACCGAGGGACTCGGCCCGGCGCGGCGGGAACTCGTCGGCCGCCACCAGGTCGGCGCACGCACGAACATCGCCGCGTCCGGGCCGTCATCACCTACCTCAACCACAGCGGCTGATGCGCTTGTTGTTCGTCAAGCTGCCAGGAAGGAGCAACAGCGCTGTTGGGTTCCCATGTCCCTGTAGTTGATCCGCTGCTGTTCGCAGTGATTTAGCCTCACATTGGTGGCCGAGGCTGCCATCAGTGCCGTGTGGCCGCCGGGCCGTGTTCCGGCTGAATCATTCGACTTCGCGGCCTTTACCGGGCCGAGCCAGCATGAGGAGAGACGTGGCTGAGCAGCGCGATGGCACCCCGGACCCGGTGGACCATCCGAAGATCGACGTGACGACGCCGCATTCGGCCCGGATCTGGAACTACTGGATGGGCGGCAAGGACAATTACCCGGTGGACCGCGAGGCGGGCGACGCCTACATCAAGGCGTTCCCGGGAATCGTCACCCTGGCCAAGGAATCCCGACGTTTCCTCATCCGGGCCGTCGGNCACCTCGCCGGTGAGGTGGGCGTCCACCAGTTCCTCGACATCGGTACCGGCCTGNCGACCATGCAGAACACCCACGAGGTCGCCCAGCGTCTCGCCCCCGAGTCCCGCATCGTGTATGTCGATAACGACCCGCTCGTGCTGGCNCACGCCCGCGCCCTGCTGGTCAACACCACGCCGGAGGGCGTGACCACCTACGTCGACGGTGACCTCCACGAACCCGACCAGATCATCGCCGACGCCAGGAACGTGCTGAACTTCTCCAAGCCGATCGTCGTCATGTTCATGGGAATCCTCGGCCACCTCGCCGACTTCGACGAGGCGCGCGCGGTCGTGGCGCGGGTGGTGGAGGCCGTCCCTGCCGGCAGCTATCTGCTGCTGTGGGACAGCACCAACACCAGCGAGGGATTCGACGAGGCGCAGCAGGGCTACGACGACACCGGCGCCGTCCCCTACATCCTGCGCAGCCCGGATCAGGTCGCCCGTTTCTTCGAAGGCCTGGAACTCCTCGAGCCGGGCCTGGTGTCGATCTCGCAGTGGCGACCGGACGCCGAGGGCGCCGCGGCAGTCGACGGCTACGGCGCGGTGGCCCGCAAACCATAGGTCCAATCATCCCAATGCTTACGGGTCTCAGGTGATGCCCTGTCAGGGATCAAACGTCGGCTACGGCCCAGGGGTGACGGTCGGGCGCGTGCCGCGGTCGTCCACTCGATGAGCATCGCATCTGGACGACCGCGAACGTCCTGCCGCGGACAGAGGCCGCCCACGCCGACGGCGTCCCCCTCGAGCTGCAGGCGCCTGGGCCCGAGGCCGCCCCAGGCACGGGCCTCGGGCCCAAGTGGCCCTGCCCGAGCACCCGCGCCGCGCCCGAACCCACCCGCTACGCTGTAGGCACTCGACGCTCCAGCACTGCCGGACGCCCGGGGACCAGGCTCAGGGGGCGGTAGCTCAGCCGGTTAGAGCAGCGGACTCATAATCCGTCGGTCGTGGGTTCGAGCCCCACCCGCCCCACCCACTCTGACCTGCACGTTTGCTGCTCTTCGGCTGCTCTGAAGATCGATGACTCGCTCTGGTGGTGCCGTGGTGGTGCCGAACTGCGGATGATCAGGTGTCGATCTTGTTTCGTCGATGACTGNGAGTGCTCNGCAGCGGGATGCCGGGCCGCGGGCCGCGTCGCGCGGTACGAGGGAGAGCATGCGGCGGTTCGAGGACGCGGCGGATGGCAACGCGATCGCTTTCAGCCGGGAGAGTGCGGCCTGCGCGAAATCAAGGGGCAGCCGCAGTGGAGATGGACGCCGGTCTCCGGGCTGAGTGAGATCGTGAAGGACCGGGGTTTGCCCTTGGCTGGTCATAGATCAAGCTCGGGACCGTCAGGCAGTGGCCTGTCAATTTCCGATTGGGTTGCTGAAGGATCCTCCTGGGACGGGGAGGCGGCGTGAGGGCGCGCGCCTGGGGGGCGACGACGAGGGACGATCTCGGCGGCGGCTTTTGCGGCGGCTCGGTCGGCGTCGGAGAAGACCGATGTGTAGACGTCTCCCGTGAAGTGGACGGAAGCGTGTCCGAGGAGCTCTGAGACGATCTTGAGGTCGCGGGTGGCGCGGTAGGTGAGACTTGCGGCGGTGTGACGGAGATCGTGCAGCCGGATCGGGGGCAGCGGGCCGAAGTCCAGCGCGGTCTCGATGGCCTCTGCGGGCATCCGGTGCCGAGTGGCGAGCTGTTCGACACTCCACCCGTGTTCGGCGTGCTCGCGGCGGACTGTGGCGAAGCGGGCGACGAGGCGTTCGAAGCGCTGGGAGATGCCGTCGGGGGTGAGCTCGCTGCCGCCGGGATGTGTGAAGACCCGGCCTGTGTCGGTCCAGGCGGTGCCGTAGACAGCGCGTTCTTCGTTCTGGAGGTTCTGCCAGGCGGCCAGGACGTCCCGGGTGGTCTCGTCCAGGCTGATGGTCCGGTGACCTCCCTCGCTTTTCGGATCCTCGTAGATGTCGATGTCGGCATCGTCGGCGCTGGAGCTGGGTCCAGGAAGGTTGTCGAGGATGTAGATGCTGTCGTCCTCAAAGTCGATCTCGGTCCAGCCGAGTGCGGCGGCTTCCCCGCAACGCAGTCCGCGGTGGGCGATGAGGTGCCACAGCGGATAGAGGCGGTCCGCTTCGGCGAAGTCCAGGAAGGCACCCGCTTGTTGCGGGGTCCAGACCATGACCGGAGAGGGTCGGGTGCCGTTGCGCTGCCAGGCGGCGACCCGTGGCGCGGTCCAGACGAGCGGGCGGACTCTTCGCGCTTTGGGTAGTTCGACGTGCTCGGCAGGGTTGTATCGGAGCTTCCTTCGTTTTACCGCGCTGTTGAGTGNGCTCACCAGGGTTGCATGCACACGGCGCAGTCGGGTGGCGCTCAGCGGTCGGCGATGTTCTGGATTGTCCCGGCGAACTTCCAGAAGCCGCGTCAAAAGCGGCNAGGGCCTCCCTTTCGGTTCCCGGCCGATCATCATGGCGGCGGCATAGAGCTTCTCGATATGGAAGTCGCGTAGATCGACCAGGCGCAGGTGCCCGAGGCCGGGCCTCAGGTAGAGACGGATGTGTTCTTCGTACGAATGCCGGGTGGAGCGAGCGAGACTTGCCTTCCCGTCGAGCCAGTCATCCAGGTAGCGTCCGACCGTGAGATCGGCACCCTCAGGTCTCCTGCCGTCACGCATCTCGGCCAGCGAAGTTGTCAGAGCCTTATTGACATCAGATTCGGTGCCGAACGGTCCACCGGTGGTGCGTCGGCGTCGACTGTCGGGCCCCGGTGGTACATCGTGGACGAACCACCAGCCGCCGTGGTCCGAGCGAGGAAGCTTGGGGCAGCTGCCGTTGAGCTTGCTTCCCGTTTCCGGATCGCGGCAACCACACCGTTTGAATATTTGGAGCACTGGCGGCTCGTTATGGAAGCCGACACCCGCCCCCACCCGCGTCGTCCGCTGGGCCGCCACAGCCAACACCGAACGCGCCGCTGAAATGATCATCGCTGGTGCCATCGCCGACGGCATCGTCGCGATCCTCGGCAGGCACCTGGCCGCAAGTGCAGACATGCACAATCACATCGAGCGTGTCCCTTGCGGTAATTTCATGCGACTTCTGGAGCACCCGTGCTGCGTTCGGACGCCCGCGGCTAACCACGGATCACCCCCCACGAGCGTGGGGAGCACATCGACCCGTTCGACGAGGCGCTGCGTACTGGCGGATCACCCCCGCGGGCGTGGNGAGCACTGCTCGCGCGTGCGGCGCTCTGACCGCTTCGACGGNTCACCTCCACGGGCGTGGGGAGCACGCCGACGACGGCACCCCCAAGCTGTCGCAGCTTCCTGAAAACTGACCCCCTGTAGGGCCACGAAAGTCGACGTCTCGCGCGGGGTTCCGCCTGGAGGGGTCCTCCCCACGTCCGTGAGGGTGATCCGGACTGGCGACCTGGCGGCGGGTCGACCGGTGGGTCCTCCCCACGCCCGTGGGGTGCATGCGACGATCTCAGCCCGGTCGGGGCCAGCGGCCCGACCGGGCGGAATGCTGGCTCCACGGTGGTGGTCGGGTGGGTGGGGTTGTAACTTCGGCTGCCGGTCGGACCTGTAGGGGAGATGCCTGAGGAAGGATCTTCCGTGCCCCCGCGTTCCGCCGTGACGCTGTTCGAGGCGTTGTTCCAGGACCATCACCTGGCTGTTCTGCGTTTCGCGCGGCGTCGGCTGGGTGAGGACGCTGCCGCGTGGGACGTGGTGTCGGAGACCTTCCTGGTGGTGTGGCGGTCGTGGGAGAAACGGCCGCCCGACGCCGCGGAGGTACTGCCATGGCTGTATGCCATCGCGGGTAACGCAGTACGCAACCGCCGCCGGTCGCAGGCGCGGGCCGTTCGGCTGACCGCCAGGCTGTCTATGACGGGTTCGGCGGCCACGGCTGATCCGACCGTCGGGGTGGATGTTGTCGCCGACGAGGCCATTCGCCGTGATCAGGCTGTGCGCGTCCTGGAACGTCTGTCGGAGGACGACAGGGAGATCCTGACCCTCGCGGTGTGGGAGGGCCTGGACGTGGCCGGGCTCGCGACCGCGCTGTCGGTCTCCCCGGCCGCCGCGAAGGTTCGACTGCACCGCGCCCGCCGTCGGTTGGAGGCCCTCATCGAGGGGCCTGTCCCCGCAGACGTTTCGCCGTCTTCTTCTGCCCTGGGAAGGTCTCGATGACATCGACCGACCACAACACCGACGGCGTCGCCGCCGAGGACGACCTGCAGGCCGTCCGGTTGATGCTGGCCGGCACGGATCCGTTTCCGCGGCGGCCGCCGACTCGTGCGCAGCGGCGGCGGGCGGCAGAGGTGTTGCGGACGATGCGGGTCTCAGCGCCGTACTCGCCTGGGTGGCGGGGCCGGATGCGGCCAGGGGCGGTGGTCGCCTCCGCGGCCGCTGTGGTGGTGCTGGCTTTGCTGCTGACCGCGGTGAACGTGATCGGTGGGCGTGACACGGCCACGGCGGCGCCGCTGCTGCCGACGCCGCTGTTGACCGCGACCGCTGGGGATCGGCAGGCGGCGGTCGGGGCGCTGCTGGCTGCCGCGCGCGATCAGCGGACCGCCCCGGTCGTGGGTGTCGGACCTGTGCGCTACACGGTGCGTCAGACCTATGGCTTGGACGTGACCGTTGNCCGGCGGAAGGCCACCACGACCGCCACCACCTACCTTGTGGCCGAATGGAGACGACCGGACGGATCGCGGCACGTCGACCGGCTTCTGCAGCAGGTCGACCGGGCCGGGCACGATGTCNGTGGCCCGCAACCCGCTCCGGCCGGGCACGGGCCGACCGAGATAGCGGCTGCGGCAGGCGAGGTTCCGTTGCCCACCGATCCCGGCCGGCTGCGCGCCGCCCTCGAGGCGCCGGTGCGGGCCCAGGGCCGCATCCCGAGCGGTACCGACGTCGCCCGTGCCGTGCTGGGGCGGCTGCGTGAGGGTGACACGAACGCCGCGCAGAACGCGGCGCTGTTCGAGGTCCTCGCCGAGACGCCCGGTGTCTTCGACGCGGGGAGGGTCACCGACCGGGCGGGGCGCGACGGGCGGGCTGTCGGTGTGCAGGTTTCGGGACCGGAAAGCCTCGCCACGGCGTTCGGTTATCTGCTGCTTTCTGACGACGGGGAGGAACTGACCGTCGAGACCGTCTACCTTCCGTCTGCGCCGCCCGGTCTGAAGCTGCCGGAACGCCCCACCGTGGCCGACTACACCCAGTTCACTGTGCAGCGGCAGGTCCCGGCGGTAGGGGAAACCCATTGATGCCCTGGGGGCCGGTCGCAGCCCGTTCGCTGCGACCGGCCCGGGATCAATCACGCCCGCACACCGTCAGGCTCAGTGAAATCTCCTTAGCAGCCCGGCGCGGGCGGGTTCGACGGGTTCTGCAGGAAGATCTGCGACGATGGGATATTGATGTTCGGCTGGCCGGTGTACGGCGCGATGTAGTGGCAGGAGCCTCCGCTGCCCCACCGCAGGTAACCCTTGCAGCTCATGCTGATGTTGTCCCAGGACCTGACTGTCCAGGGCACACTGACCCACTGAGAAAGGTTTTGCCAGTAGCCCCAGTCTCGGAATGCTAGTGCGTACCNACTATAGTTGGGGGCGTCGACGATGTAGCTGTACTTGCCCGGGGAGCAGTCGTAGCCCTGGGTAGTCGCCCCCCCGTCGGCAGTGCTGGTGTAGGCGTCCGCCTCCTTTCGGGAGTCGAAGCAGTGGACCTCGGTCGGCGTGGTCACGACGCATACCTTGGCGCCGTTCCAGGTGTCCTTGTTCCACGAGAGGACCTGACCGTTGTAATACTGAACGATCTTTCCGTCTGAGGGGGCGACCGACGCTGCCTTTGCGGGTGTGGCGGCCGCTTCGGAGATGACGGGCGCGNCGGAGGCTGGCGCAACAAAAGTGACGACCCCCAAGCCAACTATCGCTAGCAGCGAAAGAAGAAATGCGCCGAGGCGTCCAAAATTTCGAATACCAATCAAGTGTACCCCAGTGTCCTAGAGATTGAATGACGGTCCGGGGTAAGGCTAGGGGTGCGCCAGGCGTGGTGGTCGTCTCTGTGAATTATCTGTCGAGTTGCGGGAAGGTTGAACGACCCTTGCCTGCGTGTGCTAAAAATGGCCTCACTTCTTTTGCGGCATGATGNCATGCCGCATTGTTGCAGATTATCCGGTACTCAAGGGAGCCGCTTTTGCTTGCTGTTCGCTGTGCGCGTACGGCACGCCGACGTGACAGCGCCCCGGTTCTCCTGCCCGTGGCCNACCCCGTCGGGCTTCGTAGGTGATCAGCTTGCGGTCGCGTAGACTCGTGAGCGCGGCGCGTACCAGTCGGTCACTGGCGATGCCGGAGTATTCTTGGATCATCGCGACGGACAGCACGCAGGTTTGTTGCGATCTTGCCGCCGTCTCGTGCAGCACTGCTGCGAACACGCGCCACTCGGCGCGCCCGAGGGGCGGGACCGCCTTGGCTGCACCCTCCAGCACGGCTCGGATCGCTTCGTCCCAGATCTCGGACTGCCTCTGAGGATCTGTTGCCTGAACGCTCTCCACCAAGTGACGCCCCAATAGCTATGGAAATCGAATTTGGCCGACGTGGTGATCATTTAGCGATCCCCTGTCTCAGGTCCGGCTGCTCTGGGTCGGTTACAGCGGANTTCAAGATTCTTTCGCGTCGAGTTGACGATCATGTGTCCAGCATGCGGCTCGCTGAACGTTGAGACTGTCGTACGTGCGCGTTCGACGGCGNCCGCTGGAGGCCTACCACGACCAACATCACTGCTACGNCACGCTGCTGCTCATCTCGGGGACACTGCTGGCGGGCGCCGTGCCGCAATCGCGTGGCAGGCGTCATGACCTGTGACTGGAGCGCAGCGAGGAGCAAGGTCGACCCTGGCAGACTCCTGCTCGGACCAGGTCTGGCTCACAGTTGTCGCTCAGCTCGCTGATAGCGATCAGTCGGTGGAGGACCACCGAAGATTCCCAGGCCGGTGTCCGTAGGACGTGACTCCGGACCTAGTGCGCTGACCATGAATGTTTTCGGGTTGTGAGGACACGCCGGGCGGGGTGCTGGGGTTCGGGTGGTGTCGGGTGCAGCGTCGGGATCGGTGGTTGATGCCGATCTGGGAGGTGAGCCCGGTGGGAGGACAGTCGGTTCGTGCGCGGNGGCTCAGTGACGAGGAAGGTCAGCGACTGCAGGCGATCGTGCGCCGTGGGCAGCATGGTTCGATCCGGGTCCGCCGAGCCATGATCATAATGGCGTCGGCGAGTGGGACCCCGGTCCCCGCGATCGCGAACCTGGTCCAGGCCGACGAGGACACGGTCCGGGGGGTGATCCACCGGTTCAACGAGATCGGTCTGGGAGCGCTGGACCCTCGGTGGGCGGGAGNCCGTCCCCGCCTGATCAGCTCTGCCGACGAGGCGTTCATCGTCGCGACGGCCCGCGCCCGCCCAGCGAAACATGGTCAGCCGTTCACCCACTGGAGCCTGCGCAAGCTCGCCGCCTACCTGGCGGACAACCCCGAGCGGACGGTCACCGTGGGCCGGGAACGGCTGCGGCAGATCCTGCACGCCCATCGGATCTCCTTCCAGCGGACCCGGACGTGGAAGGAGTCCACCGACCCGGACAAGGACGCGAAACTCGACCGGATCGAGTACCTCACCGCGGTCTGCCCCNACCGCTGTTTCGCGTTCGACCAGTTCGGACCNCTGTCGATCCGCCCGGCCCACGGAGTCGGCTGGGCAGATCAGGGGCATCCGGACCGGCTGCCCGCGACCTACCGGCGCACCCATGGGATCCGCTACTTCCACGGCTGCTACTCCCTCGGCGACGACCAGCTGTGGGGCGTCACCCGCGAACGCAAGGGCGGCCAGAACACGCTGGCCGCCCTGAAATCGATCAGAGCCGCCCGCCCCGACGGCGCCCCGGTCTACGTCATCTGCGACAACCTGTCCGCGAACACCACCCCGAAGATCCGCCGCTGGGCGGCACGGAACAACGTCGAGCTGTGCCTGACCCCGACCTACGCGTCGTGGGCGAACCCGATCGAGGCCCAGTTCGGACCCCTACGCACCTTCACCATGAGCAACTCGAACCACCCGAACCACCCGAACCACCCGACNCTCGCCCACCGACTGCAGGACTACCTGCGCTGGCGCAACACCTACGCCCGCCACCCCACCGTCCTACAAGCCCAACGACGCGAACGCGCCCGCAGCGAACGCCAACAACACTGGGGACGACCCCGAACCCAAGCCGCCTGACCAACCCGAAAAAGATCGTGGTCAGCGCAATAGTGGACACGGCGCTCGGTGGGGCGCGTGTCGATGTCTGAAGACGTCTGCACTGATGTCTGGACTTGCGTGCACGGTGAGCCTCGGTGGCGCGGGCAAGTCCCGGGACGCGGCCGGAATCTTGCCTGTTCGTTCCGCTGTTCCTCGAAGGGTGGAGGATGGTGCGCGCACCGTGGCTGTCCTGGTGCGTACGGCGGTCGGATCGGGGGAGATGGATGACGGGGATTGAGGTGGCGGTCGGGGTGCTGGCCGCGTGGGCGCTACGTAAGGCCCGCCGGGTCGGCGGCCGGGTCGACGCCGAAACCGATCGGGTCGTCGATGCCGGTCTTGACCGGGTCCACGATCTGGTGAGCCAGGCGTTGGGCGAGGGCGACCCGGTCCTGGCCCGCGTCGCCGAAGAAGCCCAGAACACAGGGGAGTTGTCGGCGCGGACCCGGCAGCGTCTGCAGTTGGCGTTGGAAGACGCCACCGACCACGACCCCGCTTTCGCCGCCGCGCTCGCCGAGGCGGTGGAGCAGGTCCGGGCCGCCGCCAGCACCAGCGGCGGGCACACCCTCGCCGGGAATCTGTTCACCGGGCCTGCCGCGATCCAGCAGGGTGATCACAACCAGCAGACCAACACCTTCGGTGCCTGGCCCGCGTGACGGGCACGCCATTCCCCGGCCCCGACCAGCCTGACCGGCCCGGTCAGCCTGACTGGCCAGGGCAGTCTGTTCGGCCCGGGCCGGGCAACGTTTTCGTCGGCCCTGCCGCGATGCAGCAGGGCGACGGCAACACCCAGCACAACTACTTTCCGGGCCGGCCGGCGCCGGTGTGGCCGGTCCTGGTGGGGCGGCCTCCGGCGTTGGCGTCGGCATTTCAGCCCCGGAAGGAGCTGCGGGANCAGGTTGTGGCTGCCCGTCGCCGTGGTGAGGACGTGGTCCTGGCCCAGGGTGATACCGGACGCGCCGGCGCGGGTCCGGGCACCCGGGTGCTGGCGGGNGGGGGNGGGGNCGGGAAGTCGCAGCTGGCGGCGTGGTTCGCCCACGACGCCTTGGGGCAGGGCGCGGACCTGGTGGTGTGGGTGGCCGCCGGTCAGGTCATCGACATGTACGCCCGGGCGGCGGTGCGGGTCGGTGCGCCCGGCGCCGACCGGCGCTGACCTGGTTGCGGACGCCGGGGCGTTGCTGGAGTGGCTGCGCACCACCGACCGCAGCTGGCTGGTCGTCCTCGATGACCTCACCGACCCGGCCGACCTCGCCGACCCGACCCGCCATGGCGGCTGGTGGCCGCCGCACCGGCCTGGCGGATGGACCTTGGTCACCACCCGTCTGCGCGACGCCGCGCTGGCCAGTTCCGGGCGGCGGCAGGTCGACGTCGACGTGTACGCCCCGGGCGAGTCGGTGGCCTATCTGACCGACCGGCTCACCGACGCCGGCCGGCCCCATCTGCTCGACGCGCGCGCCGCCGACCTGGCCGCGGCGGTGGGGCACCTGCCGTTGGCGTTGTCCCACGCCGCCGCCTACATGATCAACCAAGAGGAGGGGTGTACGGCCTACCTGGTCCGCTATGCCGCTGGCGGGCAGCGGCTGGACGCGTTGATGCCGGCCGGCCGGGGTGCCGGCCCGGATGGCTACGACCGGCCCGTGGCCGTCACGCTCCTGCTCGCCCTGGACGCCGCCGACCTGGTCGAGCCCGTCAGGCTGGCCCGCCCCGCGCTGGCGTTGGCCGCGGTCTGCGACCCGGCCGGTCATCCCGAGGCATGGTGGGCCACGCCCGCGGTCACCGGCTACCTGTCCGCGCACCGTACCGGCGGCGACGGCCAGCCCGTCACCGCCGATCAGGCACGCAAGCCCCTGCGGCTGCTGCACCGTTACGGCCTGCCGGGACGGCAATACCCGTTGCCGACAAGCAAGATTGTCGAATGGCGGCAATGGATGTTGCCGGACAGGCAACGGTGCTTGTCGTTCACCGCCTTCCGGTGGCCGTCTCCCCACCAGGGCGNCGACCGCCGAGGCGGTGCGCNGACTTGCGGCGATACTCGTCCTGCTGTTAACCCCTGGTGCGGGCGGCCACGACGCTAGAAGTCCCTGTTACGCAGCTAGATGAGATATTGGTGGCTGCCTCACCGCGCGGCGGTCGAGTTGCGCAGTGCGATGCGCGTTTGCCAAGGTGTGTCCTGTTCCGTGACTATGTCGTCATGCCTTACGACAGCACACCGCCGCCGGGCCGTGCGCATGCGTGGTCGGTCGCCCCGGAGCTTCTGNCCACCCGCAGACAGATCTCCCAGTGGGCGGGGGTCAGCCGAGTCGCGGTGACGAACTGGCAGCGTCGCCATCCGGACTTCCCCCAGCCGAAAGACGACGGTGGGATGGAGCGATTCTCCCTCAGCGAGGTACTGGCCTGGCTGTCCGCTCGCCGTGTGCCCGCCGCCCAGCGCCGCGGTGGTGAACCCGAGGGCATCACCTACGCCGACCGGGTACGCCGCGCGGTAAGGCCGGGCACCTCGCAGGACAGCACCACCCCACGCCACGGCGGCGAATCCGAGGGCACCACCGACGCCGGCCGGGTACGCCGCGCGGTAGAGCCGGGCACTTCGCGGGGCAGCACCACGGAGGAGATCCTCACGGAGTTGTTCGGCCCGCTGGGACGCCGTGTCCGTGGGAGCGCTTCCGCCGCGGTCTACCTGCATCTCGTGACCGGCCTGCTGTTCCTGCGCCACAGCGATCCTGCGTCCTGGGCCGGGCTGCGCGACGACGTCCACGCCGCCAGCGACAGGCAAAGCGACCCGCAACGGCTGATACGCAGGATCGGGGGGCGCATCGAGGCGGCCCGCGCAGCCCAGGGTCTGCCCTCAAGCCCCGGGAAAGCCCGCACGAGCTTCGCTGCGCTCGGCGGGCCGGCCGCGGAGGACCTCGGGCAGATCATGCGACGGTGCGAGGACCTGCCCCGCACCGTCTTCGGTGACCTGCTCCGCCACTACGAACTGTGGGACACGCACAGCGGCCCGCCCGCCACCACTCCACGCTCCCTGGTGGAGCTGATCATGGCTCTGTTCGTCCGTGCGGGCGACCAGGTTCACCTGCACGACCCGTACGCGCGGGCAGGGGAAATGCTCCTCGGCGCGTGGAAGGCGGCCGGGTCGGTGAAACGCTGTCCGGCAGCGGCGCGGACCCGGACCTGTGNCGGCTGGCCGAGATGGGTATCCGCCTCAGTGGCGGCCAGGCCCGGCTGACACCGGGTTCGCCGACGCCCTGGCGGGAGGCACCCGCGGCGCTCGCGGATCTGATCGTGACGAACCCGCCGTTCAACGCGACCTCCACCCGCGCCCCGTACGACACCTGGCTGTTCGATCCGCCACCCGCGCACAACGACAACTACGCCTGGCTCCAGCATNTGCTGGCATCACTGGCTCCCGGCGGGAAGGCCGGCGTCGTCATGCCCAACCGCGCGGCCGCCTCCGACGACGACCGGGAACAGCGCCTGCGCCAGCACATGCTCGACACCGGCACGGTCGAGTTCATCGTCGCGCTGCCGCGGCAGCTATTCGCACCGACACGGGTCGCGGCGATGCTGTGGGGACTGCGTGCCCCCGGCACACGGCCTGGTGACGACGTGCTGTTCCTCGAGGTGCACGGCCGCGNCCAGGTGTCGGGGCAGCAGNGGATCCTCACCACCGCGGAGATCAGTACGGTCGTCGCCTGCCTGGAGCAGTGGCGCGCGTGCCCCGCGGACCTGACCGGCCCCACCTGCGTCACGTACGAGGGTGTGTCGGCCCGCGCCGTGCCGCGAACCGAACTCGCCCAGCACGGATACTCCCTAGACCCCGCCGACCACCTCGCGGCCCGCACCGCCCCAGACCGGCCGGCCTCGACACCGCACCGGCCGATCAGAATGCTGGAAGAACAGCTGTGGCTGGCCGAACGCNCCGACGCGAAAGTCCAGGACATCAGCGTCGATCCCGGCGTCACCACCGTCGGGGATCATCCCCCTGGCTGGTCCACCGTCCCGCTGAAAGAGCTGTGCGACCTGCAGTCCGGCCCCTCCCACCAGACGGCACGCCGGCTGCGTGACACCGAGCGGGGCCTCGGGCTGGTCGCGCCCCGCGACCTGGTGGACCGCCGGGTGCGCACGGACACCACCCGGCGGATCCACCCGGAGCAGACCGACGGAATGAGCCGCTTCACCCTGNGCGAGAACGACATCCTGTTCGTGCGGACCGGCACGGTCGGACCGCTCGCGCGCGTGGACGCCGCCCANCAGGGATGGCTCCTGGGCACCAACCTCATGCGCCTACGCGNCCACGACGGTGTGGACCCCGCCTACCTGCTCGCGGTCCTGTCCGCCCGAGCCGCCCAGAGCTGGATCGCCCGACGTGCACAGTCAGCGACCGCGATCCCCTCGATCAGCACCAGCACCCTCGGATCGTTGCGACTGCCCCGCCCACCACTGAGCGAACAGCAACGCATCGGTGCGGTCCTCACCGACCTCGACAACCAGATCATCGCCCACCGCGNCCTGGCCGACGCCGCCGACCGACTACGCACCGACCTCGCCGACCACCTCACCACCGGCCTGCTCACCACAACGGAACTGCGATGAGCAGCGCCCCACCACACCAGCCAAGAACCACCCGCATCCTCCTGACCCTGATCGCGGTCCTGCTCGGCGTCATCGCCGCGCTGACCGGGACCCTCCTACAAATAGCCGATCACGCATCCGTCCCGGCCGCGATCCAGTGCGGCGCATGCGCCTTCGCCGNCACGGTCATGCTGGCCCTCACAGTGCTCCACTTCCTGACCGACAACGGCATCTGACCCCCGGGCCACGCATGACCGACGACAACGCTCCCGTTTTTGATCTTTTCGGGGAGACGAAGATTTCTCGCGCAAGATCGCATGTTCTGGTCGTCAGTGGGTGTGATGAGCGGGCCAGGGGTCGTCGGGGGGCTGGTCATGGCGGACCTGGTGGTCGGCGAGACGGGTGTGCAGGCGAGGGTGAAGGAGTTCGGGTGGGCTGTAACGGGGCGGAGGGCGGCGGTCCCAGGGATCGTCGGAGAGTACGGGCAGCCATGCGTCGCTGGCTGGTGTCGGGGGTGGGGCTGGTGGGGGGAGGAAGCGGTTCCAGCGTTGGCGGGCACCTTGGCGGGNGCGACCGGTGGCCCGGCCGATCTGTGCCCAGTCGGCGCCGGCGGTGACGGCGGCGAGGACGGCACGGTCGAGTTCGCCAGCGAGGGCCTGCTGGGCTCGGGTGAGCGCGGTCAGGTAGTCCAGGGCGCCGGCATGGGGGTCCTCGGTGGCCGGGTGCGCGGCGAGTAGTTGCCAGACGGCGTCGAGATCACCCACGGCGGGGACGATAACCGGCCTCGCGGAGGCGGCAATGACAGTTGCCCCGGCGGGGGACAAATGTTGTCGTGCCGAGAGAAAACCTGTCCGGCGACCGGCCGCGTAAGGCAGGCAATCACGGTTGTCGCATTTTCCACGCTCCGCGGGGACAACGCGAAACGACCACTGTTTTCGCACCGTCACCACTACTCGTGGTGACACGCACTCACTGCTATTGACAACGTCCGTTGTCGCTGGCAGCGAGTGCGCCGTGCGGGCCGGCGAGGGGGCACCAGAAATCGGACACCGCCACTAATGGGAGTGTCCGATTTCTGGTGCCCGCCTCCGGTCTCGCAGCGGCGAGCGCCACGACCCACTGGGCTGGTGGCAACTTCGATTGCCGAACAGTCGGCAATCGAAGTTGCCGCCCGGTGAGGGTTGCCGTCCCCGTTTCCCGCTCCCGTGCACCCCACCGCCCCCAACCGGCCCGGGTGCCATGGNCATGCCGTGGCATACCCAGCGGGAGGCGAGCCCCAGGTACCCCGCCTTCCCCCGGCGGGTGCCCGCACTGGCCGCGGCTGCCCGGCCCTCGCTTGGCCGGCCGATGACAGTGCGCGCAGGACAGCCATGAGCACCGTCGCCGCCGGCATGGCCGCGCCCCCGGCCCTGATCGCCGTCGTCCTGGTCCTGCGCTACCTACCCGACGCGGTCCTGACCCTGCTCGCAGGAATCACCGCCCTGTTGAGTCGCAACCCCGTACGCGTCCGCCGCGCGATGGCCGTCCTACGTCTCCTGCGCGCCCGAGACGACGAATCCCCCGAACCACCATCATGATCACGCGGAGGGGATTGGACGATGCCGGCGAGAGCATTCAGGCCTGTCAAAAATCAACCGGTCTCCGGCAAGATCCATTAGGTGGCCGGGGAAGATGCCCCCGCCGAGACCTCATAGAATCTGCAGCGCCGTGGGGGAAGCGCGGCGCTTGGCGCGATCAAGGCGTCGGGCAACCTCGTGCCCCTCGGGAGTGCTCCGTGCACATCGGCCTCACGGTCGTCCTCGCAGCGACGGCGATCGTCGCCATCTCCGTCGTTNCCGGCTTGATGAACGGCATCCTGCATCGCGCCGACGGGGCCAACCTNCCGGCCGCGGTGCGCGCCGGCGGCCGGGCTGGATTCGCCGTCCTAGTGGCCGTCGCCGGTGTCGCGGGGGCCTGACTAGCCCTGTAACTTCCCCGACCCGGTGTCCGCCGCAGACCCCCGCAGGGGTGCGGGAGGCCCGCAGCGTCGCCAGCACGTCCAGCGCGGTGGCGGCGGCCTGGGCGAGCTGGACGTGGACCGCGGGCTCCGGCACGGCCCCCTCCGGCTGTCGCGGACAGTGGGATGCCATGAGCGGAGGTGTCACGTCGTTGCGTCAACGGCCAGGGCGGCGGCGAGGGCGTCTGGGCGTTGCAGCTCGGGGAAGTGCCCCGTCCCGGGCAACCGGTGGATANGGACAGAGGGGACGTGGTCGCGGAGCGTCTGCGGATCGCTGCCGCGGTGGGACCGGTCGGCGTCGCCCCACAGCAGGGTGACCGGGACGGTCGGCGCCAGGGTCGGGGCGGGGCCGTTGAGGTAGGTCTGGAACGCGGTGGCGAGGGCGAACGTCGCCCCCGCGGCGAACGCGGCGTCGCTGTGGCGGACGAGCGTGGCGGTCAGCGTGGCGTCGGCTGTGGCGGCGCGCAGCCAGGAGCGGGCGACCAGCGGCGCGCACGGCCGCAGGAGGAGCTGGCCGACCCCCGGCCAGCGCAGCGGCGATCTGCGGGCGACGGAGTCCCGCCAGGCGATCTCCTGTGCCCAGCTCGGGGCCTGCGTGAGCACGAGACGGTCGACCAGGTCGGGGCGGCGGGTGGCGATGTCCAGGCCGAGGTAGCCGAACGCGCAGGGAAACACCAGCCCCATCGGCGCGCCGCCGAGGTCGGTCAGCAAGGCCTCGACGACCCGGGCGGTCGCGGCGAAGGAGCCGTCGAAGCCGGCCGGCGGGGTTGAGAAGCCGAATCCCGGCGGTTCGAGGACGACCACCCGGTGACGCCCGGCGAGCCGGCTGATCACCTCGCTGTACGCCTCCACGGTGACCGGCGGATCCGCGACGAACACCACCGTCCGCCCCTGTCCGACGTCGCGGACGCGCAGCAGCGCACCGGCGGCCTCGACGACGCGCACCCCAGGTGTCCGGGCCGACGCGGGCAGCCCGCGCCGCAGCGGCCGAGCGAACCGCTCGTCGATCCGAGGTCCCCATCGCGTCGCCGGCACCCGTCCATGTCATCAGACTGGTGCCGGCCAGCATCGACCGGAGCTGGTAAAGGCGAAACTAATCCGACCGCCTGCGGGACTTGGCTCGTCGCGGACGCCGGCGAGANGGTCTTGTCCGCTGACGCCAGCCCCGCCCCCAGGTCCGGGCGGCCCTGCTCGACGAGGGCGTTTACCTGTATCGAGCCTGCCGGCTCGGCCGCCTCAGCGATGTCTCCTACCCGGCCGAACCGGTGTTCAGGGAATGTTCCACAGCCGTACTGTCCGGCCCAGCGGCGAGGGCAGCGGCGGCGGCCAGGTCGAGGGCGAAGGCATGGGCGTCGGGCTGGCGGTCGGCGGGNTTCTTCGTCAACGCCCGCATCACCACCTCAGCGATGCTGTCACGGTGCAGCACAACCGCCGCCGTGTGCATGGTCGGGGGNCCCCTGGTCATGGAGGCACACCGAGGGCTGAACGGGGTACGCCTCGCGAGGAGAACCTGATCCCGGCGGGGCGGCTGTGAAGCCAGGAAGGATGGGTAATCGTGCATTTCGGGATCATTCGCCGGGCGGGGCGGCGGCGGGCGGGAGCGTCGGTGTCCCGCTCCCGGCGGGTGGCGGCTTCGGCCGCGTTGGTGAGCTTCGCCGCGGTGGTCACTGTTGTACTTGCCCGGCTGATCGACCGGCCGATTGCCCTGCCGGTTTCGGTCGCCGCCGTGACGATCGCGTTGGTGGCGGGCTGGACGGCGCTGGTCGGACGGGGGCTGCGCCGCCTGATCGCGGCTGTCGTGGCTGCCGTGACACTCGGCGGCCTGATCGCCTTCGCGGGGGTGGTCGGCCTGACCACCGCGCTGGTCACCGCGGGCCTGCTCGTCACGTCGGGAACCGCGGCGCGCGGCGCCTTCGGACGACACCGACCCAAGGGGCTCATGGTCGGAGCCGCGCGGCGCGGCGTGCTGCTGGTGAACCCGCGATCCGGGGGTGGCGCCGCCGACCGCCACCATCTCGCTCAGGAGGCCGCCCGGCGCGGGATCACGGTCGTTACCCTCACGGAACACGCTGATCTCCGTTCCCTCGCCGAGGACGCCGCCGACCACGGAGCCGACGTGGTGGGCATGGCGGGCGGCGATGGTTCGCAGGCACTGGTCGCGGACGTGGCGCGGCGGCGCGGGATGGCGTTCGTCTGCGTCCCAGCCGGTACTCGTAACCACTTCGCCCTTGACCTTGGCCTCGACCGGAAGGATGTGGTGGGGGCGCTCGACGCGTTCGACCACGCCGTCGAGCAGCGCGTGGACCTCGGTCAGCTCGGTGACCGCGTGTTCGTCAACAACGTCTCGTTGGGCGTCTACGCCGAAATCGTGCAGTCCGACAGCTACCGTGACGCGAAGATGGGAACGGCGGCCGCGATGCTGCCCGACCTGCTGGGCGTGGACCNCGCACCGCCGGATCTTCGCTTCACCGGCCCGGACGGTCAGGCCGGATCGACCGCGGACGTCCTACTCGTGTCGAACAACGCCTACCAGCTGCACAGCCTTGGTGGTTTCGGTACCCGCCCCCGGCTCGACAGCGGCCGGCTTGGCGTGGCGGCGTTGCGCGTCGATCGCGCTCGCGACCTGCCCGCCCTCGTCGCGCTCGAGTCCATGGGTGCCATCAGCCGGTTCCGCGGTTTCCACCAGTGGACCAGCCCCACCCTGCGCATCGACTCCGCGCGACCGGTCAGCGTCGGTGTGGACGGGGAGGCGCTGCGCCTGCCGCCACCGTTGGATCTCCGCCTGCTTCCGGCGGCTCTACGCATTCGGATTCCCCTGCACGCGCCCGGGGTCCCGGCCGCGCGGCCGGGTGTCTGGGGGATGTTCCCCGCGCTGGTCCGCATCGCCTTCGGCCGGTCGCCGGCCTGAACCGGGCCGTGCGTATCGGCGTGGGTGTCAGGTGGTCGGCGGCCCCACGACGCCGTCGGAACGCCTGCCCTCGGGGCTCTCGGGACCGGGTCGGGTCGTGCCGGCGGCGGCAAGGACACCCAGCGCAACCAGGGTGAACAGAACTATCACCAGGACGAGGGCGACCGCTGACGGGGTCGGAGAGTTCCACAGCGCCAGGGCCAGCGCCCCGGCCCCGACGACGAGCCCGCTGATGAGGCGGCGATGCCTGGCCAACCATCGGCCCGCCGCGCCGGTGCGCACACCCACCCGGGTCGCGGCCCGACCGAGGGCGCCGGTGGCGTGGGCGGCGCCGGAGCGGACGGCGCGGGCGCCGCGTCCCGGCCCGAAGAGATAGCCAGCGACCACGATGATGATGGCTATGGTCAGCCAGGTGAGTGCGCTGTCTCGCAGGAAACGGACGAGCGTGTCGTAGATGGCCGCTGCCGCGTCCCGCGGCTGGGTGTCGGGCGGGACGGAGTCCAGATAGACCTGGCGCATGATGGCCAGTCCCACGAGCAGCACGATCATCGCCACGCCGATTCCGATGCCCGTGGCCATGAGCCCGGCGCGGTGCGAGGGCGCCAGCCACACGCCCAGCGCGGCGAGTACCACGACCGCGACCGGCAGCCAGNGGCCGAGGACGGCGAGTAGACGCAGGGCGTCCTGAGCCCCGGTCAGTTTGTCNGTCCGCAGGAGCACGATCTCTCGGTCGACGTCGGGAATCCTGCTCGCCTTCTCGAAGCCGGCGTCGGCCAACCGCTTCTGCACACTGTCGACGACCGGGCCGATGTCCAACACGATCGTGTCGTCCTTGGCCTGCACGGCGCGCCCGCCCTTACCGGTGAGAACCTTCACCACGGCGGCATGTGCCCGGCGGTTGGCGTTCTCCCATACCNCGGAGAACTGGTCACTGGTGACCACTCCCTGCACCACCTGATGTACCGCGCTGGTCAGGGCGGTCTTCAGCGCGCCGGCCAGTGTGTCGGCGTGGTCCACGACAACGGGNGGAACCCCGTTTCGCGCGAGGACGCCGTCGAGCGACGCGGTGACCTGACTGACGTCGACGTTACTGACGACTCGGTCGGTCAGACGATCGATCACCAGGTTCTGCACCGCGGGGTCGGTGGCGAGCGGGGCGACGGTATCGACGTACCGGTCCGTGTCGGAGATCGTCGTGGCCGCCCAGGCGGCGACCACGCCGAACGGCGCCAGCACGACGGCCAGCAGGACCAGCAGGGACGCCCCGACCGTGCGTAGCCGGTCGTGCCGCACCGCCTGCGCGCTGCGCAGCCGCTCGTACTCCGCCCGCTCGCCGACGGACAGGGGGCGCCTGTCGTCCGAATACGCCGGGCTGCCGGAGCCGCCGCCAGCACTGGCAACCATGGCGAGCCCTCCTGCTTTGTGCCTGGGGCGGCCGCCCCCACGGTCCCGCGGCCGCGTCTTTCCCTGCGAGGAGTAACCATAAGCTGCCGGCCGGCGAGACGGGAATGCGGCGCCGAGAAACTCCGGAAAAATAATGAAATCCACTTCCTTCGCGTCGATCCGTTGACGTCGCATGTTTGCGAGCCACCGGCCTCGGGCAGCCAACCAGGAGGAAAATTTCCTCGAAACGCATCTGGTCGAAGCAAGGGGAGAATAATGACGACACAGGCTCCTGAGCGGACGCTCGGCGCGATCGCGCACGGCGACGCACCAGTATTCGAAGAGATCGTGCAGATGCACCTGGACACGCTTGAGCGCTCNGGCCTGGACGAGCGCACCTACCATCTCGTGCGCCTGGCGGCGCTCGTCGCCGTGGACTCGGCGCCCGCTTCCTATCTGATGAACCTCGCCGCCGCCCAGGAGGCAGGCCTCACCGCCGCCGATGCGCAGGGCGTGACCACCGCCATCGCGCCGATCGTCGGAAGTGCCCGGGTCGTGTCGGCCGNGGGAAACGTCCNGCGCGCACTCGGACTGGACGAGATCCTGAACGAGAATCCGGAGTGACGAGAACCCGGAACGGCCGGAGTGACGAGAACCCGGAATGGCCAGAATGGCCGGAGTGGCCGAAATCCAGAATAACGGGAACAGTGTGAGGCAGAGCATGGTAGCGGTCCTCAGCCCGCCGCCGGTCGCGGCCGGTTCGCGGCCACGGCTGTCCGCGGGGTCCGAACAGCTCACGCCGACCGAACGCGCGGCCCGGGGAAAGCGCGCGAGGGGCCTCGCCCCGCGCCGGATCCACGGCGAGTACGCGCCGACGTCGGGCCGGGCCGATCCGGTCGACGTGATCGAGCGGCAGTCGCAAACTCGGCTGCCCGAGCTCGTCCCCCTGCGCTACCAGCGCATGCTGGAGTCACCGTTCCGGTTCTTTCGCGGTGCTGCCGCAGTCATGGCGGCGGATCTTGCCGGCACCCCGGTCTCCGGGATCGACGTTCAGCTCTGCGGCGACGCGCACATGCTCAACTTCCGTCTGCTCGCCTCCCCCGAGCGCCACCTGGTGTTCGACATCAACGACTTCGACGAGACCCTTCCCGGCCCGTGGGAATGGGACGTGAAGCGGCTGGCCGCGAGNCTGGTCATCGCAGGCCGGGGTAACGGGTTCGCGCCGGTGCGGCGGCGGGCGGCCGTCACCGCGGCGATCGGTGCGTACCGCGCCTGGATGTGCCGGTTCGCGGCCCTGACCAACCTCGACGTCTGGTACGCCCACATCGAAGTGGATCAGCTGCGGGCCCAGCTCGGGGACGTGCTGGGACGGCGCTACACCAGGCGCCTGTCTCGCGCGGCCGCCACTGCCCGGTCCCGCGACCGGCTGCGGGCCCTCGCCCGGTTGACCGAAGTGACAGACGGTCAGCCGCGTTTCGTCTCCGACCCGCCGCTACTCGTCCCGGTCCGCGAACTGCTCCGCGGAGCGCAGCGCGACCTGCTGACGGATCAGCTCACCACCATCATCGACGAGTACGGCGCCACCCTGGTGGACGACCGGCGTTCCCTGCTCGCCCAGTACCGGCTCGTCGACGTCGCACGCAAGGTCGTCGGCGTCGGCAGCGTGGGTACCCGCTGCTGGGTGGCGCTGCTGCTCGGCCGCGACCGCGACGACCCGTTGCTGCTGCAGGTCAAGGAGGCGCAGGCGTCGGTCCTGGCGGATCACCTGCCCGCGAGCCGGTACGGCAACCAGGGGGAGCGGGTCGTCGCCGGACAACGTCTGATGCAGGCCGTCGGGGACATCTTCCTCGGCTGGCAGCGGGTGGACGGCATCGACGGGCGGCGGCGCGACTTCTACGTCCGCCAGCTGCAGGACTGGAAGGGCGTCGTGGTCCCCGAACGCCTGGACCCCGACGGCCTCGCCCTGTTCGCGCGGCTGTGCGGAGCGACACTCGCCCGGGCCCACGCTCGCTCGGGTGACCGCGTCGCGATCGCGGCCTACCTCGGCGCCACAGACGCCTTCGATCAGGCGATCACCCGGTTCGCCGAGGCCTACGCCGACCAGAACGAACGCGATCACGCGGCGCTCGCCGAGGCCNCGCGGTCCGGACGGATCAGCACCGCAAGCTGACGGGCGGGGGTGGGGACCCGTGAAGNCACGTGGCGGGTTTCGGGACAGATGGCGCGGGTCCTCGGCGGAGAACCTGGCCCGCCAGTTGCGGGAGAGCGATCTGATCAACGGTGCGATGACCCTCGCCGCGCTCATCCTGATGCTGTTCTTCCCGTTCCTCATCACGCTGGCGGCGGTGTCGCCGCTGCGCCCCGGCGGCGCTGCCGAGATCATCATCAGGCGGATGGGGCTGAACCACGATGCCGCGATGGCTGTCGAGCGTCTCTTCACCCCCCACGGCGGCGGCGGCGGATCCGCCCAGTCCGAGTGGACCGTCNTCGGCGCGCTCTGGCTGACCCTGGGCGGACTGAGCCTGGCCGGGGCGGTGCAGTCGGTGTACCTGCGGGTCTTCCGGATTCCGGCGTTCGGCCTGCGCGGGGTGCCGGCTCAGGTGGTCTGGCTCGCCGGACTGATCGTCTTTCTTGCTGGTACCACCGCCACCGGGGCGGTGNTCACCGGCACGGCAGTCGGCCAGGTATGCCAGGGTCTGATTGTCGTCGCCGCGATGGGACTGCTGCTCTGGAGCGGTACCTGGATTCTCGTCCGCGGGCGGCTGGGCTGGCGGGAAATCCTGCCCACGGCCGTGTTCACCACGATCGGCCTGACCGGCCTGGGGGTGGTGAGCCGGCTGCTGTTCTCGGAATCGATCGTCGAGAACGAGCGGAACTACGGCGAGATCGGAGTCANTTTCACGTTTCTTTCGTGGCTGATCGGGTTCGGAGTCGTTCTTACCGGAGGGGCGATCGTCGGCGGTTGGTACAACGAGCAGGGCCTGTCCGTCCTCCGCGTCTTCAGGCGACGCGCGAGATCCTCATCCGAGTGATTGCCGTGTCCGCCACGGTCGACNCACCTGACCTGTTCGCCGATCCNCCCCGACACCGGGGACAGCTTCNCCCTCATCTCCCCGCCAGGACCGCGAAACGTGTGGTGACGCGCAGTTCGGGTAAGTCTTTCAAGGAGACATCGCTGGTATCCGATTTCGACCTGCGCAAGGGGGCTTCATCATGGATTATCCGCTCCTGTCGGCCTTCTGGACCATGTTGCTGTTCTTCGGGCTCACACTGTGGTTGTACCTGCTCTTCGTCGTCATATCAGACATCTTTCGCAGCAGTGACCTCTCCGGNTGGGGGAAGGCCGGATGGCTGACCGCCGTCATCATCCTCCCGCTTCTGGGCGTTCTGGCCTACACCATATCCCGTGGCGATTCGATGGGTGAGCGGGCAATGGCGAACCGGCAGCGGCAGCAGGCCTTGTACCAAGGGTTCCAGCCGTCCGCTGTGCAGTCCCAGGGGGTTGCCGACGACATGGCGAAGCTGNTCGACCTCCGGAGGAATGGTGAGATCAGCGAGGAGGATTTCCAGCGAGCGAAGTCCCGCGTTCTGACCTGAGCCCCGACCCCGAGCGAGATCAGTCAGTCGTGCGGGTTGACCTCCGGCCGGCCGCCCGCCGGCGAGTCGGCCCCGGAGGTGGTCCGGGACATCAGCGCGGCGACGACCAGGCCGACGACGCCGAGGACGGCGAGGGTGGCCATGGCGGTGGCGTAGGCGTTCGTGGTCAGGCCGGCGACGAGGATGGTGCCGGCGATGGCGGTGCCGAAGGAGGAGCCGAGGTTCGAGATGCTGCGGGAGAGGCCGGAGATCTCGCCCTGGCGTTGTTCGGAGAAGGCGGACTGGACGACGTTGACCGAGGGGGTGAGCATCACGCCGAGGCCGAGACCGAGCAGCAACAGCCCGGGAACGAACGCCCACGGGCTGCGTGATCCGGCGACCAGNCCGATCAGGAGGACGATTCCGGCGACGGCCAGGGCGAACCCGGCCGTGATCAGAGTGCCCTGGGAGCGACGTTTCGCGAACCGTTCGGCGGCAAGCGACGAGGCGAGCAGACCGACAGTGGCCGCCGTGAAGATGAGGCCGGTCCTGATGGCGTCGTAGCCACGCACCACCTGGAGGTACGTGGCTACGGTGAAGGACGAGCCCATGAGCAGCAGCCACTGGATGTTCTGGGTGACGAGGCCGAGGTTCGCGTTTCGGTTGCGGAACAGACTGGTGGACAGCAGCGGTTCCCGGCCGGCTCGCTCCTCGACGCGCACCCAGTGCAGGAATCCGGNCAGCACGAGCATGCCGGCGGCCAGGAGGGCGGCCGTGCGGGCCAGGCTGTCGTCGGCGGCGAGGATGCCCATGACAACGAGGGTGAGGCCGCCCGCGGACAGGACCGCGCCGGGGATGTCGAAGTGACGGTGCGGGTCCGGCGGAAGCGGGTCGGGGACGGACCGGCTCAGCGCGATGATGAGCNCAATGACCAGGGCCTGGAAGGCGAAGGCCGCGCGCCAGCTGATCGCGGAGGTGATCAGGCCGCCGATGAGTGGCCCCGCCGCCGCCCCGAGGCCGCCAGCAGCCATGATCATTCCGAAGGCGTGGGCGCGGGCGGTGAGGTCGGTGAACAGCAACGTGGTGAGGATGTAGACCGGGGGGATCAGCAGGGCGGTACCGACGCCTTCCAGGATCGAGTTGCCGACGAGCAGCACGCCCACACCTGGCGCAGCGGCGCTGAGCACGGCCCCTGTCCCGTACACCGCGAGCCCGATGAGGAAGCAGCGTTTGCGGCCCAGCAGGTCGGTCAGCTTGCCGCCGGGGATCATCAGCGCGGCCATGACCAGGAGGAAGACCGTGATGACGACCTGAACGGCCTGGACGGTCGTGTCGAGGTCGCGACTGATGTCGTTGATCATCACATTCATGTTCGACCCGGCGAAGCTGCAGATGAACTGCGCGAGCGCGAGCGGTGCCAGGACTCGTCGGTCGGTGCCGGCCGACCGTGGCGGGGTGCGGGGACCTGCGTCGGGCGTCTNCTCGGTCATGGTCGCCGCGTACCTCGCTTCCCGTCGCGCTGCCGGCGGTCAGCGAGCCGGGCGCTCGGCGCGGTCGAGCTCCTCGTCGAGGGCGATGGCGGCGTCGATGAGCGCGAGNTGCGTGAAGGCCTGGGGAAAATTGCCGAGCTGTTCACCGGACGGTCCGATCTCCTCGGCGAACAGGCCGACATGGTTGGCGTAGGTGAGCATCTTGTCGAAGGCGTAGCGGGCCTGGTCGAGGCGCCNGGCGCGGGCGAGGGCCTGCACATAGAGGAAGCTGCAGAGGTTGAAGGTGCCCTCGGAGCCCCGCAGGCCGTCGGGGGACGCGGCGGGGTTGTAGCGGTAGACGAGGCTGTCACTGACGAGTTCGTCGCTCATGGCGTCGAGCGTGCTCAGCCAGTCGGGGTCTTTCGGGTCGATAAAGCCGACGCGGGGCATGAGCAGCAGGGAGGCGTCGACGACGTCGGTGTCGTAGTGCTGGACGAACGCACGGCGCTTGTCGTTCCAGCCACGGTCGATGATCTGCCGGAAGACCGTGTCGCGGGCCGTCTGCCAGCGGGTGAGGTCGGCGGGACGGGAGTAGGCGGTCGCGAAGCCGATGGCCCGGTCGAAGGCGACCCAGGTCATGAGTCGGCTGTAGGTGAAGTTCTGCCGGCCGCCGCGAGTTTCCCAGATACCTTCGTCCGGGCGGTCCCAGTGGTCGGTGAGCCAGTCGATGACGGCGGTGAAGGCGTTCCAGCCGCGGATTCCGCCGATGTCCCTCGCCTCGGCGAGGGCGTAGGCGGCCTCGCCGTAGATGTCGAGCTGAATCTGGTCGGCGGNGGCGTTGCCGGCTCTGACCGGCGCGGAGCGGCGGTAGCCCTCCAGATGGTCGAGGATCTCCTCGGTCAGGTGGGGTTCCCCGTCGACGCGGNACATGATCTGAAGCGGTTCACCGGACGCGGTCCAGCCGGCGTCGAGGCGCTCGCGTAGCCAGCGGCGGTAGGCGTTCGCGTCGTCGGTGAAGCCGAGAGTGGTCAGGGCGTGGACCGACAGGGAGGCGTCGCGGATCCAGGTGTACCGGTAGTCCCAGTTGCGTTCGCCGCCGATCTGCTCGGGCAGACCCATCGTGGCGGCGGCGATGGGAGCGCCGGTGGGAGCGTAGGTGAGCAGTTTCAGGGTGATCGCCGAACGGGTGACCATCTCCTGCCACCGGCCTCGGTAACGGGAGGCGCGCAGCCAGGTCAGCCAGAAGGCGCGGCAGGCGTCGAAGGAGGCGGTGATCGCCTGCATGGTGGGCGGCGGACCGCCGGGGCGTCCGTCGCGGGCGGCGGCGTCACCGCTGTCGCTGGTGAGGACGACCGCGGCCAGCTCGCCGGCGTCGAGGGTGAAGCGCGCGGAGACGTCGTGGCCGTCCGGATGGAACGCGATCGGGGCGGTCGCCTGCACGTGCAGATCCATGTCAGGACCGTGGAACACCACCGATCCGTCGTCGAGCTGGCGCAACGTGTGGGACGCGCGACCGTAGTCGAACCGCGGCCGGCAGACCAACTCGAAAGGCAGACTGCCGCGAACCACCCGGGCGACCCGGATCAGCCGATGCCGCGCCGACGGGGTGGTCGAGGGGTCGGGCTCCATGAAGTCGAGCACCTCGCCCACCCCGCCCGGGGCCATGAACCGGGTGACGAGCACGGCGGTATCGGTCAGGTAGAGCTGCCGGACGCCGGCCTCGTGGGCCTGGCCGAGATCAGCGGCCAGGCGGCAGTAACCGCCCCGATCGCTGTCGAGCAACGAGGCGAAGACACTCGGNGAGTCGAACCGCGGGGTGCACCNCCAGTCCAGGGTGCCGTCGGCGGCGACCAGCGCCGCGGTCTGCAGGTCGCCCACAAGCCCGTGATCCGCGATCGGTGGGTAGTCGTCCATGGTGGTTCCTCCCGCGGTCGTCACAGACCATGAGCAGGCCCGACGGCCCCAACGTCCATCCTCCGTCCCGTGGACCACCACCGCACCTTCACCGCAGGTGGCAGGGACGGCCGCCATGACAACCGCCGGACGGCGCCACCGAGAAACCGGGGCAGCTGCACTCTGCTTACCCGGGCTGCTGTGGTCGGAAGGGGCACTGGTGTGGCGTGTCGGTGATGACGAGTGCCGTGGACGGGGGTATCTCCCGCCACACCCCCGGTAGCTCGCTCAGCGGCTCCGAAAGGACTGCGCGAGCGTGGGCGGGTATGCGCCGCAGACGTTCGTGCTCGGGGTAGAGCATCCGGATCGCGTCGACGCTCTCAGACATGTACAAAGTGTTGACCACCGGCCCGCTGGCGTATCTGGNGGCGAACAGTGTCTCGCCGTCGGNCAGTCCGACCGTCATCTGCAGGGGCTCGGCAACCCCCGCGGCGGCTCCGGCGCTCTCGACGAAACCGGCCATTCGTTCCAACCCCCCGACGGGGTCTTCCTCCAGCCCGAACGTCAGAGCAAGGTGGAACATCACCTCGGAATCCGTGGAGCCCTTTATGTTGGCGAACAGGTCAGGGCGGACGGCCATCAGCAGGTCGCGGCGAAGCAGGTCGAAGCCGTCGATGTATCCGTTGTGCACGAAAAGCCACTTCTGGTAGCGGAACGGATGGCAGTTCGTCTTCTGTACCGGCGTTCCGGTACCCGCCCGCACGTGCGCGAGGAACATCGGGGAATAGATCTCGTCGGCCAGTTCCCGAAAGTTCTCATCACCCCACGCGGGTGAGTCGCTGTGGAAGATGGCCGGGGTCCTGCGCCGGCTGTACCAGCCCAGACCGGTCCCGTCGCCGTTCGGTTCGAGCAGGTCCGGACCATGTCTGACACTCTGGGCAATCAGCGATCTTTCAGGCTCGTACAACAACACCCGTGGGACGATCGGCTCGCCCCGGTNCCCCATCCNCCTGCACATGTAGCCCTCCCGTCTGCTACGGCAGAGGTGCCCACGCGGCGTCGAGGCAACCGCCGCTTTTACAGCCAGTACAGATCTTGAATGGTCGGGTTCTGGCTACAGGCATTCGGGATCGAGGGCCGGGCCGGTTTGACCGAGGAGGCGGATGGTGCTCTCGGGTTGGTGCTGAANGACGTTCGAGCAGGGTCCTGATCGTCTTGCGGACCTACTCGATCGCCCACACTATGGTCGCGCAGTTGCCGCCGGACGGGAGCACAGCATTGGACTCCGCAGTCGCGGTCGTGGCGGTGACGCTGATGGCCTACGCGCTGGTGGATCAGCGCCTGGGGCAGACGCCGATCAGCGGCGCGTTGGTGTTCACCGCGGCCGGCCTGCTGGCCAGCGAACAGGTCGCGGGACTGATCACCTCGTCCGTCGGTGAGCACGGCGTCGGCGCCGTCCTGGAACTGACCCTCGTCCTCGTGCTGTTCACTGACGCCATGGGGGCCGGCCTGGGTTCCTGGGTGACGGAGGCGCCGCTGCCCGGCCGGCTGCTGGGAATCGGGTTCCCACTGACCATCGCCGTCGGCTGGGTGCTGGCGTCGGTGCTGTTCCCCGGCCTCGGCGTATGGGAGGCGGGGCTGCTGGCGGCCATACTGGCGCCCACTGACTCGGCACTTGGGCTGCCGGTCATCAACAACCAGCGGGTTCCTCCGCTGATCCGACATGCACTGAATGTCGAAGGCGNCCTCAACGATGGCCTGGCCCTTCCGTTCGTGACCATCTTTCTGGCCCTGGCGCAGGAGGAAGAACAGACCGCCGGCCGCGGACACGCCGCGTCGGTGTTTCTGCGCGCCCTGGTGGCCTCCGGCGCCATCGGGGTGGCACTGGGCGCCGGTGGCGCCCTGGCCCTACGGTGGTCGATGAACAAAGGCTGGTCCAGCCGGCCGTGGCAGTCGGTCGCGCTGCTGGCCACGGCGACGCTGGCCTACGTGCTGGCTGACCTGATCGACGGCAGCGGCTTCATCGCAGCATGGGCCGCCGGCCTCGTGGCCGGCCTGATCGCGCGCGAGAGCCTGGCCGCGGCGCAACAGATGCCGCAGGATGTCGCCCAGCTCGGTGTCTCCGTGAGCTTTGTGCTGTTCGGCGCCCTGTTCCTGGCACCCGCCCTCGAACACACGACCTGGACGGTGGTCATCTACGGGCTGCTCAGCCTGACTGTCATTCGGATGATTCCGGTCGCCGTCTCGTTGTGTGGATCGAAGGTCGCACCCCAGACCGTGGCGTATGTCGGCTGGTTCGGGCCACGCGGGCTGGCGTCGATCGTCTTCGCGGACCTGGTCGCCACCAGTGGTCTGCCCGAACAGCACCAGATCGTCCCGGTGGTGATGCTGACTGTTGGTATGAGTGTGGTTCTGCACGGCCTCACCGCGCCGTGGGGCGCTCGGCGCTACGGACGCTGGTACGCGGCCGCGACAGCTCGCCATCCTGAGATGCGCGAAGCCAATGGATGATCTTTCTGGTTCGGTCCTTACTCTGCATCGTCCCTGGTCGGGAGCCGCGTGGAGACCCGGCGACGGCAATTTCGGGGCCTACAACCAAGATCGGTCGGAACTGCGTCCATGACCGGACGGGATACGGGCCGAACCGATCCCCGGCAGATATGACGAGATCAACTCGCGCCTATTTTCGCTCNCACAATTCCAACGAGTGGCCAACCTAATAACGACGCAACGACCACGGTAATCACAACCAGATCCACACTCTGGTCGCGCCGCACCCGTAGCGATCCCCCCTGGGCGGCTGCTCGACCAGTCGTGCTGGCGCCCGAGGCGGTCCGACTGCAAGATCGAGGGCAGTTCCGATTCGTGACTCCTCTTGACACGGAGCGACACGCGGACTAGAAGTTCGACGTGGATGCGGNTCGATTACCGTCGATGTGGCCGCATCTGCGGACCTNGTGCAGCGNCGCACAACCCGCGTTCCCCCCTCGGACTTTGTCCTTCCGGTGTGNATGGGCGCATCTGCCCGCACCACACCCCTGACGCGAAGGTTGACGTGAGAGCACATCTGTCCGTGCGTACGCGCACAGCGGGAACCGTCCTCGTCCTGGGTGCCGCGTTGGCCGTGGCCATCCCGACCGCGGCGTACGCCAACACCGTGGCTGTCACGGTGAAATCACCTGGAGCTACCAGTGGTCCCTCGACCGCGAACTCAGAGATCTCGACCCACGCGGACTGCAGCAGCGGCCTGATCTCCGGAGGTGGGATCAACCAGGCCACCGNCACCGGCAACGGCAACCATGTGATGGGTACTTCGCCCAGCTCGGACGGTACCTCCGAGTACACCGGTTCCACCGGGGTCGTCGGCACCGACGTGACCCACTGGCTCGGGATCGGTGGAAGCGGCGGCCAGGCCGACAGTTCCTTCTCCACGACCCCCTTCGCGGTGTGCTTCACCAGCAGTCTGATCAATCACACCCAGGTGGTCATGAACAAGGTCAACGCACCCACCGCGGCGACGACGGTGGGTCGGGTTACCGCCACCTGCCCGGCGAACACGATCCTGCTGGGCGGNGGTGCGCGTGCCACTCCGGCCAGTGTCGGCGACTTCAAGCCGATCGCCAGCTTCCCGACCTTCAACAACTCCGCGCATGACTTCGGGCTGAAGGCCGCGGCCAATGGCGAGACCAATCCCGACTCCTGGACCGCCGTCGGGTGGGCCAACGGCACCAACAGCACCAATGAGACCTATGTCTACGCGATCTGCAGCGGAAGTAACATCAACATCAGTGGTGTCACCGTGAAGGTGCACTACAGCGAGGCGAGCGGTCCGACGGCGGGGAGCACGGGCCAGAAGGTGACGGTCAACTGCCCCAGCGGGGACGGCAAGTTGATCAGCGGGGGCGCTGCCATCAGCGGGGGTAGCGTCACCACGACCGACTTCACCGGACCAGGCTCAGGCGGCGACCACCTCAACGGAAGCTTCCCCAGCGACTCGAGCGGTAATCCGGTGAGTAACGGGACCACCACGGCGGCGTACTGGACGGCCTTCACCCACACCGGAGGCATGAGCTCACCGAGCACCTACTCCGACGTCTGGGCGCTGTGCGCCAACGACGGCGTCTGAGGACACCCAACCTCGTGGTCCGCGGGCGGCGGCCCCGGCTCCGAAGCGCCGCCGCCCGATGCCCTGTCGCATGAGGGCACCCGCGGTCTCAGAACCGTGGAACGGATCGTCCGCCGACCGGTGTCCCACCGTCGCCCGACCCTGGACGGTTACCGAGGACACCGTCAGCTCCTCGTCTGCGTCTGACTGAGCGACCGACGACCTGGAATGGCATCGCGCGGGACAGCCGGTGCCGTTTCGGGCCGGCGACCTTCCCGCGAGGAATGCGGCGCGCCGATCAGACCGCACCGTGTGCGTATCCGGTCTGACAAAAACAATTCTGGCCCCTGGAGTCTGTTTCGGGGTGCATAGCTAAGAGGGTGCTTGAACTTGGCAGGTTTTCTTGGATCGCGAACACGCTGTCGACGGAGACGCATAGTCCCTACCACGTCGTCATGTCGTCGCGTGGTCCGTTTCGGTGCTGGGCATGGTGCTGAGTCTGGGGCTGACCGGCTGCGAACCTTCTTCGCCGTCGCCGTGTGGGAAATCGGGTGTCCTCAGCGGGACGACGTGCACCTACAACACGGTCGGGTCGGACACCTTCACGATCCCCACGGGTGCACGGTGGGTTCAGATCACGGCGGTCGGCGCCCAGGGCGGCCACTATTTTGTTGCCGGTGACGCTGCTCACGGTGGCTCGCCGGTGGGAGATGTCACCGGCCGCGCCGGTGGGGGCGGCGGCCAGGNGTCCGGCACGATCACGGGTCTGCCGTCGGGCCGGGTACTGCAGGTCGACGTCGCCGGCAAGGGCGCCGACGGCACCGCTGCCAGCCGCTCGGGCGGAAAGAACAACGGGCCGTCCGGAGGGCAGGGTGCCGTGGGAGGTTTCGGCGGCTCCAACGGAGGTGTGGCCAGCGTCAAGGGGGACGCTGGCGGCTCCGACGGCGGGACCGCGAGTAACAACGGCGGCAACGGCGCCGGCGGCGGCGGTTCCTCGGATGTCCGGGTCGCCGCTGCTGGCTGCGCGGCACTGACGTGTGGTCTGGCGGATCGAGTGCTGGTCGGCGCGGGCGGCGGCGGCGGTGGCGGCACGGGTGGCCAGGGCTACGCGCTGGGCGGCGCGGGCGGCGCTGGTGGCGGTGCTGCCGGCGCTGCTGGTGGTGCCGTCGTCGACGGTGGCCATCCGGGGGCTCCTGGGGGCGGTGGCGGCCAGACCGCGGGCGGGGCCGGGGGGCTCAACCCTGGACGGCACGCGACGCCGCCTCCCCCCGATCCCAACGATCCGCGTTTCGGCGGTGACGGCGCTGATGGCGCCGCCGGCACGGGCGGCGTCGGAGGCGTGGGAAACCAGGCCTGCCTGGGTGAGCACAACCCGCCCTGCCGGAACCCTGATGACACGGAATCGGGCGGTGGCGCTGGTGGCGGCGGCGGTGGCGGGTACTTCGGCGGCGGTGGAGGTTCGGGCGGCGGTGGCACCAGCATCGGTGGCGGCGGCGCGGGTGCCGGTGGCGGTGGCGGCAGCTCCTTCACGTCCGCTGCGGTGACCTCTGCCGTTCTGACCACCGGTGTCAACACCGGGACCGTCAACACCGGGAACGGCCAGGTCACCATCAGCTGGGGTACCTCTGCGTCGCCCAGCCCCACCCCGTCGACCAGTCCCTCCGCGTCGCCTACGTCCCCGACGTCGACTCCGACGTCGACTCCGACGTCGACTCCGACCTCGGGGCCGACGCAGGGCCCTGGCACGAAGCCGGCCGCGGCCACTGCTTACGTGATCAACAACACCGGTAACACGGTGACGCCGATCGACGTCACCACCAACACCGCTGGCACCCCGATCAGGGTCGGCGCGAGCCCCAGAGGGCTTACCGTCACGCCTGACGGCAAGACGGTTTATGTGACGAACCGGGCCGACAACACGGTGACGCCGATCGACGTCGCGACCAACACTCCCGGTACGCCGATCCCGNTTGGGCGGTTCCCGTTCGGAGTCGCGGTGACTCCCAATGGCAGGACCGCCTACGTCGTGGACAACGCCAGCAATGACGTGACGCCGATCGACGTGGCCACGGGCACTCCCCGCGCCCGCATCCCGGTGGGTAACGACGCGCACGGTATCGTGATCACGCCCGACGGTCGGACCGCCTATGTCGCCAACGCCGCAAGCAACACGGTGACGCCGATCGACGTGGCCTCCAACACTGCCGGCACGCCGATCCCCGCCGGGAACAACCCGCAGTGGGTTACGATCACACCCGACGGAAAGACCGTGTACGTCACCGACAACGCCAACGCAGGCAGCGCCACGGTGACGCCGATCGACGTGGCCACCAACACCGCAGGAAAAGCAATTCCGGTGAGCGACCGCCCCGTCGGAATCGCGATCACGCCCGACGGCAGGACTCTGTACGTCACCAACGAACGGGACAACGTGGTGACGCCGATCGACGTGGCCACCAACACCCCTGGCGCTACAATTTCGACAGGGGGTGTCGAGCCGTTCGCCATTGCGGTCACACCGGACGGCGTAGCCGCCTACGCCGTCAACCGCGACAGTAATTCGGTGACGCCGATCGACGTGGCCACCAACACCGCCGGAGCCCCCATTTCCGTCGGTGAACGACCGGTGGGAATTGCGATCGCCCCCGCGCCGGCCGTACCAGCCGGACCGGTGTGTGGGAAGACCGGTGCGCAGTCCGGCACGACAACCATGACCTGCACCTATGACACGGTCGGATCGGACACCTTCACCGTGCCCGCGGGTGTGAGCTCGGTCGAGATCACGGCGACCGGCGCCCAGGGTGGGCACTACTTCATCGCTGGTGACGAGGCACACCCGTCCCCCGCGGGGGACATCACCGGGCGTCCCGGCGGCAGCGGTGGCCAGGCGACCGGGACGCTGACGGGTCTGACCGGCGGCCAGGTCCTGCAGGTGGACGTGGCGGGTAGAGGCGCCGATGGAACGGCGGCGTCACGCTCGGGCGGGATGAGCAACGGCCCGTCCGGCGGATCGGGAGCACTCGGCGGGTTCGGTGGGTCCAACACCGGCGTGTCAGGTGGGCCCGGTGACGCCTCCGGTGCGAACGGCGGAACCGCGTCCAACGGTGGCAACGGCTCCGGCGGCGGCGGCTCCTCCGACGTCCGCGTCACCGCCGGTGGGTGTGCCACGCTCGCCTGCGGCCTCTCCACCCGCGTGCTGGTCGCCGCCGGCGGCGGCGGCGCCGGCGGCGTCGGCGGTCAGGGCAACGCGCTCGGCGGGGCCGGGGGCGACGCCGGCACCGACGCCGGGGCGACCGTGGATGGTGGTAACGCCGGAGTTCCGGGCAAGGCCGGCACCCAGACGGCCGGAGGCAGCGGGGGACTGAACGCGTGCCGCCATGGCGCAGGAAATCCCGCGCCCAGCGACCCGCTGACCGATCCGCGCTGCGGCGGCGACGGTACTGACGGCATCTCCGGAGCCGGCGGGACCGGCGGAGCCGGAAACAAACCCTGCAACGGCACGTACACCCCCGCCTGCTCGAACCCGACCGCCACCACATCCGGTGGTGGCGCGGGCGGCGGCGCGGGCGGCGGGTACTTCGGTGGTGGTGGCGGCGCCGGGGGCGGCGGCACCTTCGGCGGCTACGGGGGCGCCGGCGCCGGGGGCGCCGGCGGGAGCTCGTTCGCCGCGTCGAGCATCGTGAACCCAGCCCTGGCGACCGGAGCCAACTCCGGCACCGTCAACGGCGGCAACGGTGAGGTCACGATCACGTGGACCACTTCCGGGACCTCGGTTCCGACTCCGCTTCCGGCGCCGGAGCCGACTCCCGTACCGTCCCCCACGCCTGCCCTGGAGCCGAAGCCCTGACCAGAGACAAGACAGACCCTCAGCAGTAACGCATTCCAACAACGCAAGAGCACGACCCCGCACTCGGCCGGTGGCTGACACAGCCACCGGCCGAGCCGGCGCTCTGCGCAATGCCCTCCCTGTCAGTCTCGGGTGAGACATCCGCCGGGTGCGGGTTGGCTGCGGGCTACCCGGCCGCGCGGTTCTCGGAGACGGCCTCGCGCGGCGGAGCGCCGGTGACATCGTGGGCGGCGACGTCAGGAGGGGCGGACCCGCCCAGCGGTTCGCCATGCCACTGAACGAGGTTCCAGCCGGTCGAGGAGTCGCCTTCGAGCGTGACCATCCCGGTGTTCGCGAGCCACCGATCCTCGACGGACCCACCATCGCCGACCCGTNTGCCGACCCAGGTTCGGATCGCGGAACCGTGACTGACGAGCAGGATGGCGTCGNGCTCGCCATGCGCGGCCGCGATGTTCGCGATCGCGGTGTCGTAGCGGGCGACGAACNGGTGACCGTTCTGCCCACCCGGCATCGCCCGGTCCAGATCGCCGTGGATCCAGGCGGCGTTGACGTCGAGGTAGGTCGCGATGGACGTCCTGTCGCTGCGCAGCTCGAGTTCGCCCGCGGCGATCTCCTCGATGCCTTCCACGACGCCGACTCCCAGCCCCCGTGCTTCGGCAAGGGGCGCCGCGGTGAGCTGAGTGCGAACCAGGACCGAGGCGTAGATCGCCGAGATCGTCTCACCGCGGAGTGCGTCGGGCAGCCTACGTGCCTGCGCGTGGCCCAGGGCGGTCAGCGCGGCTCCCGGCCGCCCTGTGTCGAGGGCGCCGGCGACGTTGGAGGGGGTTTGGCCGTGTCGGAGCAGCATCAGGCGCATCGGCACAGAGTCTAACGGGCCGGTACGGGTGGGGAGTCGACACTCGTTCGCCCTGCCCGAGGTGACCGGGAGCATTCCGGGGATCGCGTGGAAGAGGACGGAAGAGGTTCGCGGTGCCGCCGAACGGGACAGGCCATCCGTAGTGAGGAAGGAGCACTGCCTGATGCAACCGTCCCCGTCCCCGTCCCCGATCAGTGGTCGCAGCGCGGCCGATGTCGACCACACCGTCCCGCCTGCGGTCCACCCGTCGGCGTCCGAGCGCGAGCTTCGGGTGCCGCCGGTAGGCGGGCCGCAGGTTTCCCGGAAGCCGGCGCGGGTCGCCGGCCACCAGCCGCAGCCGAGTCACGGCGATCCTGCCGCCGCTGCGCCCCGCGTGCTCGCCGTCGTCGACGGCCCGGACACGGCCGACTACACGGACGCGGCCGACTATGTGGCGCACACCGCGACGCTGCGAGGAGTCGTCCGGCAGCGGCTGGTCAGCCGCGCACTGATCGGGCATCTGCCGCCCGCGCCGGCGCGGCTGCTGGACATCGGCGGTGGGAACGGCGTGCAGGCGCTGGAGTTCGCCCGGCGGGGATACGACGTGACCGTCTGCGAGCCCGACCCACGGATGTTGGCCGAGACGCGACGCGGGCTGGCCGACGCCCCCGAGTCGGTCCGGCGGCGCGTGGAGCTGGTCCGGGGGGACGGCCGGGACGCCGTTGACCTGGTGGGGACCGGCTGGGACGCCACCTTCTGCCACGGCGTCATCATGTTCGTCCCCGAGCCGGCGCCCCTGTTGCACGTCCTCGTCGAGCTCACCCGGCCCGGCGGGATCATCTCCGTGGTCGGCAAGAACGGCCCGGCGCTTGCGCTGCGCGCGGGACTACAGGGTCGCTGGGGGGACACCACGGCGCTNCTCGGCGAGCCCAGGTCCGCCGGAGCCGCCAGGTCCGCCGGAGCCGCCGGAGCCGCCGGAGCCGCCGGACCGGGCCGGCAGCCGGCGGTGCAGATGCCACCCGGCGACGATCCGGCGAACGTCGCCGCGATCCTCACCGCCGCCGGAACGCGGTCGCTCGCCTGGTACGGGATCAGGACCTTCACCGATCATCTCGGCGGCATGCCGCCGGGGCCGGACGTGGACGCCGTCGTCGACGCCGAGTGGGCGGCCGGGGCGCGGGACCCCTATCGCGGGATCGCCCGCCTCATCCATCACGTTCATCGCCGGACCGGGTAGCGCGGCGGCCGCCGGCGGGTCCGACCCCGTCGCCGCGCGGATGCGATCTTCTGTCCGGTCCAGGACGTGCGGGCGGAGCGTTCATCCGATCCCCGCTTGTTCTCGCTCGGTGTCCGCGCCGGTGGCCGTTCGGGCCCGTCGCGCCAGTTCTCCGACGAGTCGCCAGGTACGCAGCCGGTCGTCGTCGGTACGGAAGGCGGCGGGGGAGATGCGCACGTCGGTCGCACCGGCATCCAGGTATCGCCGGATGCCGGCGGCGACGGCATCCTCGTCACCGATCAGGGCGAGGTCGGCGGGGTGGATCGCGCCCTCCGCGTCCAACACGGCACGGTAGGAGGGGACGTTGCCGTAGGCGGCCAGGGTTCGCTCCGCGTGGGCACGGGTTCCCGCGACATCGGCGGTGACGGCGGCCGGGACACCGACCGCGATGGTGGGGTCGGGACGACCGGCGGCGCGTGCCGCCCCGACGATGGTGGGGACGATCGACTCGGCGAGGGTGCGCGGCCCCGCCAGGTAGGGCAGCGTTCCGTCGGCCAGTTCGCCCGCGGCGCGCAGGGCCTGGGGACCCATGGCCGCGACGAGCAGCGGGATCGCAGGGGTGACGCCGGTCCGCGGACCCGTGGGTGACGTCGTGGGCAGGCGGGCGGTGACGGTCGGGCCCTGGACATCGGCGGCACCGGTCTCGAACACCGAGCGCAGGACGCGGAGGTAGTCGCGGAGGTGGCGGATGGGCCGCTCGAACGGGACGCCGAAGGCATCCTCGACCACGGCCCGGTTTCCCAGGCCGATGCCGAGCAGGAAACGGCCGTCGGTGGCGATCTGCGCGGTCCTGGCCTGGGCGGCGGTCACGAGGGGATGGCGCGGGTACATCGGTACCGCCGCGGTGCCGATCCCGATGCCGGGGACCTCCCGGCCGACGANGGCGGACACGGTGATCGCGTCGATGTCGAGTCCCTGGGAGAACCAGACGGTGTCGACGCCGGCCTCCGCCGCCTCATGGGCGCGTTCCAGGATGACACCCAAGGTGTCGCCGACGGGGGTTGCTCCTGTATGCAACGAGATCCCGAGGCCCACGGATGACCGACTCCTTCGACGACGCGTCGCGAATCCGAACATCGTTGTGGACGCTCGAGGACGCCCCACTATTCCTGGCCCTTCCCGTGCACCCATGGTGGTCTCGGTTGCCGCGGCCGAATCGCTTGACCGATACCGAGTCCTTGCGGCGGATACCGTGTGGCGCGACGTTGCCGAGGCAGAACGGAAACGGCGANCCGACCACGACTTCTGGGCAGGACATGACTTCCACCAGGCACGACGGAGACACCTGGGACCTGGCGTCCAGCGTCGGCGCGACCGCCACCATGGCCGCGGTGGCCCGGGCGATAGCGACCCGCGCGGATCGTCGGCTCATCGACGACCCGTTCGCCGCACCGCTTGTCCGGGCGGTCGGCATCGATCTCCTCACCCGGCTGGCGACCGGCGACGTGCCCCCAGACGGCCTGGTCGAGCAGGTGGCCATCGACGTGGCCAAGGTACGGGCCAGGTTCTACGACGAGTTCTTCCTCGAGGCGACGAACACGGGTATCACGCAGGTCGTGATCCTGGCCTCGGGGCTGGATTCCCGCGCCTACCGACTGCCCTGGCCGATCGGGACCGTGGTGTACGAGCTCGACCAGCCGCGGGTCGTCGAATTCAAGACCCGTACGCTGGCCGCGTTGGGCGCTGTGCCCACCGCCGACCGGCGAGTGGCCGCGGTCGATCTGCGCGACGACTGGCCCGCCGCACTGCGCGCCGCCGGCTTCGACCCGGCCCGGCCGACCGCGTGGAGCGCCGAAGGCCTGCTGGGCTACCTGCCGCCCGAGGCGCAGGACCGCCTGCTGGACACCGTCACCGAACTCAGTGCGCCGGAAAGCCGGGTGGCNACCGAGAACCGGCCCAACCCGAAACCGGGCGACGAGGACAGGACGAAGGAAGCCCTGAACCGCATCTCCGAACGCTGGCGTGCNCACAGTTTCGATCCCGACATGGCGAGGCTNCGCTATTACGGTGAGCGCAACGAGGCGGCTCCCTACCTGGCCGACCGCGGCTGGGCGCTGACCGGAATAAGCGTCCGAGACCTGCTCGCCGCCCACGGCCTTCCGCCCCTCAGGGACGACGACCTGCGCATGGGAGACGTGCGCTACGTCAGCGGCGTCCGCAACAAGACCACGAAGTAGCAGCTAGGAGCCCGCCCTGGGTCGGGGCGGCCGGGAGCCGTGCACCTGTTCCAGGATGTCGGCGGTGCGGCCGGGGGCATCGTCCGACTTCAGCTGGGCGGCGAAGCGGGCCACCCGTTCCCGCCGCCCGGGGTGCAGGAGTGGTTCCACGGCCCGGGCCAGCACCCGCTCGTTGAGGTCGGAGAAGCGCAGCGTGGCCCCGATCCCCAGCCGCTGCAGCCGGGCGCCCCAGAAGGGCTGGTCACCGAGGACCGAGCAGACGACGGTCGGCAGGCCNGCGCCGATTGACGCCGCCGTGGTGCCGGCGCCGCCGTGGTGCACCGCGACGCGGCACCGGGGCAGCACCGCGTCATGGTCGAGCGCCCCGACCACACAGACCTGACCGTCCGAGCTGATCCCCGCGGGCAGATCGGTCCATCCGGCGCTGACCAGCGCGCGGACCCCCAGGGAACGAGACACCCGCTCGATCAACGCCAGCGTGCCTCGCGCGTTGTGGATGGGCATGCTCCCGAATCCGAAGTAGACCGGCGGCTCGCCCTCGTCCAACCACACGTCGACCGCCGGGTCGAGCTTGTCCTCCCCGAGCAGCCGCCGCTGCTCCGGAGACAGTCCCAGGAATCCGACGAGTGGTCGGCGTTGGTCCCAGTGTTCCAGTTCCGGCACCAGGAAGCGGCTGAACGCCTGGATTTCGGTCGCTCCGGCCCGGGCCAGTGCGGTCGGGGTGGGTTCACGGGTCGGCGGAAGACCAAGTCGGCGGCGCAGCCGGTTGACGTCCGCGGCGATCACGCGCCAGCCGGCGAATTCGATCGGCNGATACATCATACGGTTCACCGCACCGGGGAGTCGGCGGGTGCTGAGGACGAAAAGCGGGAAGGCGCTGTTCTGGCGGAGCGGCGCGTGGTGCAGACCGACCATGGGCACCTGTCGCCATTCCGCGATACAGGCCGCCTCGTCCTCGGTGAGGATCCCGGAGACGATGAGATCCGCGCCGTCGCTGGCCTCCGCCATCGCCTCGGCGATACGGTCGGTGTTCTGGCGCTTGAAGTCCATGAAGCCCTTGATCACCTGCCGCACGTCGCCCGCGCCCAGCCAGCGCCGGACCTCCTCGGATCCCATGAACTCGAGCGGCTCCGCGCCGATCGGCGACACCTCGACACCCATTCTGATCCCGAAGCTGGCGATCTCACCCNGCAGACCCATGATCACCTCGTGTCCGCGCCGGATCAGTTCGGCTCCGAGCACGGCCGCGGGCTGAACATCACCGCGGGTGCCCACGGCGAAAATCGCGACGCGCACGACGACCCCTCTCCGGAAGGACACGAACATCGCCGAGTCGACGCCGGGGACGGGCATCCTCGTCGTCAACAACAGAAAGCACAACGGGGAGCCGACGACCCAGGCACCGCTCGACGANGGAGCGATGGCATGACCATTGTGGTGGGAATGCCCAGCCAGTCGCGGACACGATGGGCGCTACCGCCACAGGGGCCGATGGTATCGGACAGTCAAGGCATTGAGGATCTTTACTGGCGCCGGGGGCACGGGACTCATCCGCGCAGGAAGCGGAGGACCGCGAGTACGCGTCGGTGTTCGCGGTCGCCTGGTGTCAGGTCCAGTTTCGTGAAGATGGAGGTCACGTGGNCCTCGAGGGTCTTGACGGCGAGGTTGAGGTCGATGGCGATGGCGGTGTTGGAGTGTCCGGGTGCCATCAGGGGCCAGCACCGCCCGTTCCCGGTCGGTGAGTCTGCCCAGGGGGTCGTCCTGGCGACGGCGGGTGACGAGCCGGACGACCGGGTCGGCGTCGATCACCGTGCCTCCGGTGGCGACGTTGCGCAGCTCGGCGCGGAAGACCTGCAGGTCGGAGACGCGGTCCGTGGCAGAGAACCACAGGACGCCCGCCCCCGCACACCCCCGTTCCCACGTTCAGCGCGTGAGCTGAGAGGGACGTGGCGGGCGCGACTGCCTGCGCGGGAAGTCGCGTTCGCCGCGCAGTTCGTCAGCCTGGGGCGACGCGGCGACGATCGTGTTGGGCACCACTGGAAGCCCGGCAGCCCTGACCCGCGTGGCAATCAAGGGCGACGATGACGGACAGAAGCGATGCACGGTGAGGATGTCCCATAAATGACCATGCCAACCACGTTGGACACGTCGGCCCTGCTCGACCTGCTGCCGCCCCCACCACCGACATGAGCGCGTCCGCCGACCGGTTTGATCGGATCGACTACCGCGACACCTACTCCGTTGCCCTGCCCGAGCCGATGGACGCGCCGGCGTTCTGCGCCCGCATCCTCGAAGCGGCACCGCGCTGGCTGGAGATGCTGCTGTCCGCGCGGGACGTCGTCGCCGGCCGCCTAGGTTTCCAGACGCAGGAACGAAACTACGGCCGCAGCGTCCACCTTTCCGTCGGCGGAAAGTTCGGTCCGCTCGTCGTGCGCTCGATCGAGGCCGACCGTGTCGTCTGCGCGGACTCCGACCCGCACCTGGNCTTCCGCGCGATCTTCACGACCCGCGAGGGCATCGCTCCGCGCGGAAGCTTCACCACCGAGGTGCAGCTGAATGACACCCTTGGCCGCGCCTACTTCGCGGTGGTGAAGCCGTTTCACCGTCTGATCATCCCGTCGCTCGTCTCCGCGCCGTTTCCGGGGAAGGCGGTGGCGGAGTGACCGCGATCCCATGATNGACCGACGGATGCGACCACCCGGCCACCCACCACCGGCCCGACCAGAACGGGTGGTCATAGAGCCGCGGCCGGATCGCGCTATTGCTCCTTGACAACGCTGAGCAGCATGACACGGAGCCACGGGCCGCCGTACCAGTATCCGGGGCCGAGCGGGCGCAGCGTGNCCTGGCCGAGGTGCGCGGCGTACTTCCTGGCCATGGGCCAGAAGTCGGCGACGACCAGCTGACGGACCACTCCGTCACTGCCGGCGGCCGGTCGATCGGCCGTCCGTGGCCGTGGGCNGCAATCTGCTGCCAGTACCGGTCGAGGACCCCGAGCGTTCTTGCTCGACTCTCCCGTGGTATTCCTTTCCCGGCGACGGATGTAGCCGCTTGTTTATGGACTTCGCAACAGGAAATGCGGAGTACTGGTGGCGGTGGCATCCGTCCTGGATCCCGCGGTGCCTTTTCTACCTCTCCTGACTCCAGTCGGAGGCGCGGCGCCCGACCGTGTGGTCGCGTCGGCCGCGGCGACCACACCGGAATCCGGTCCAGTCAGCTCCTCCGGGGTGCTGGTTCTTCTACTCGCAGCGCAGACCGCCGTGCCGGTCGCACTCATGGTGATGTTCGTCGCGGGAGTGGTGATCAGCCCCGTCGATCTCCAGTACATGTTGGTGCTACAGGAGCGGGTTCCCGAAAGATTGTTCGGCCGGGTCACGAGTATCGCAACCACTGAGGTCTCCGGGCCGAGCCCGTTCGGGGTTTCATTGCTGACCTGGCTGATCGCGGCCTTCGGCAGTCGGAGCGCATTCGCGGTNCTTGGATGCTGCTAGGTTGGAGTCGCATTCGGACTGTTCTTCATCAGGTTTCTGCACGACCTGCGGTCAGTCTCGCCGCAGTCGACNGGCGACACCGGCGGGCCGGCCGAGGATGGAGTGCTGCCCGGATCCTCATACGCCGAGGAGGCGACGTGTCCAACAATGTCAAGTCCCTGATCACCGGTGCCTTCATGCTGGCCGCCGGGTTGATCCTCTACTTCACCACGGACGGGGTCAAGATCCCGGTCTTCACCCTGACCAAGGTCGGCGTGGTGCTTGTCTTCCTGGGCGCCCTCGAGCTGGTCATCACCACCGGCGCGATGCTTCTCCCGGACCGGAAGAGCCAGCGNCGATAGCGGAGGACGCCCGATGGACCTGGGATTCGAGCTGGTCCGGAGAAGCGCCACCTGGACGTTTCACGCCGACCGGGTGGTGATGGAGTACGCAACGAGGGGTGTTCGGCGCGTACGCGCCACATGTCCCGGTCAGCTCAACCAAGTCCATGACCGGGCACATGATCGGCACCGGGGGTGCGGTCGAGGCGATCGTGTCCTGCCTGGCCATCCGGGATGGGATCGCCCCGCCCACCATCAATTGCCTCCGTCCGCTGGACCCGGAGATGAACTTTGTCGCCGTCCGGGCGAGCACCACCACGTCGACCATGACGAAGTACCGGTCACTCGCTCGGTGACGAGCGTCCGGTCTGTTGGCCGGTGAGGAGTTGTGCGCGGCGGTGGACGTCGCGGGGGGAGCAGCGGCGGTCGAGTCGGGTCTGCAGAAGCGACTGGGCGAGGTCGGGCCGGTTGGCCTGGATGGCGCAGTAGATCGTGGTGTCCTCGACGATCTCGCGCTGGGCGGCGCTGCCTCCGAGCCGCTCGACGCCGGGCAATGCGATCAGCGCGTCGGTCGCCCGGTCGGGATCACCGTGCAGAAGGTGCATCAGGGCGTCGGCCAGCGGCGCGACGGTGTCGGTGAACACCGCGCTGCTGCGGGCGGCGGCGGACCGGCGCAGTTGCGCGAGTCGGCGGCAGTCTCCCACGGCGGCGAGGGCGATGGCCGCGTGGAGCCCGACGAAGGGCGTCGGCGGATCGACGAGCAACGCGCCGGGAACGGTCTCCAACACCGGTCCGAGTTCCACCGACGTCCAGGCGCCGGCCGCGAGGCCGCGCCACAGCAGCGACGCCGAGTCGATCAGCGCCCGGACGCCGGAGACGGCCGGCGGCGAGAGCTGGGTCGAGAAACGCGCCCGGATCGCGTTGTCGTCACCGAGGGCGAGTTCGTGCAGGGCCGCGTGCCAGGAGAAGTGCGCCCGATGCGACGAGTCCGACCCGCAGGTCGAGATCCAGGCGTCCAACCAGGCCAGTCCGGCCTCGTGGTCGCCGGTCTCGTAGTGGACGTGGGTCTTCGCGTGGACGGCGTGGCCGGCGGTCGGTTCGACGGCCAGCGACAGTGCGGCGAGTTCGGCCGCCTCGTCCCAGCGCTCCTGCTCCTGGCGGGTGAAGGCGAGCAGCCCCCGGTACCACCAGTCGTCGCGGTAGACGGCAGCCAGTCCTTCGACCAGGGCCCAGGCCTCGGCCGGGATCTCCGTGGCGCCGTTGAACGCGATGGTCGGCACGGCGATGCTGACGGCGANGGCGTCCTCCGGGTAGGCCTGGATGTAGCTGAGCAGCGCCGCCGCCGAACCGGCTCCGCCCGGCTCGTGGATGCGGGCGGCGACGACCTCGATGAAGCGCCGCTCCCGCTCGTCGGCCCGGCCGGCGTGGCGTTGAGCGTTCCGCAGCGCCGTTTCCACATCGACGTCGGCGCCCCACTCGGCACCGAGCAGCGCCAGCACCNCCTGCCCGAGGGCGAACTGGGGATCGGCCGCGACCGCCTCGGCCACCAGCGTCTCGGCTCCGGACCGCACCCGCAGGATCCGTCCGAGCCCGGCGACGTAGCGACCGGCCGCCGCCGGGCTGGCGGTGAGGGGCAGGCCGTAGGGGTCGCGCACCCGCCGGACGACCCGTGGCCCGGGCAGGGCAGTGACGACGGCGCGGGCGAGCGCAGCCGCCTGGCCGCGAAGGTCGGGGATCGCCGTGCTCTCCCACAGTTCGCCGCGCCGCAACGGTCCGATGGCCCAGATCGCCGGCCGCGGTCCGTCGGTCGCGACCAGCCGCCCGGACCCCTCGGTGGCGAAACCCAGGTCCAGGGCGTCCGGGGTCGCCAGGCCGCTGGCGAGCAGGTTCATGATGAGGGGATCATGGCTGGTCCGCACGCCGGCGCCCGCCCCGGTGCAGTTGACCACGGCCGCGGCGACCACACGGGAGCCGTCACCGAGCGAGACCTCGATGCCGGCCGCGGTGTCGGCAGCGTCGACGACGTGGGCGGCGTGCACGACCAGCGATCCCTCGGCGCGTCGCTGCTCCAGCCAGGCGTGGACGGCGGGGTCGACGCGGTGGCGCACCTGGTCCCAGCGCCGCATCGTCGTGGCGACGAAGCGCGAGCGGGCAGCGGCGTCCAGGCGTGACCACAGCTCGGCCGTCACCGGGCGCATCGCGTCCACGGCCCGCCGCCAGTCGCCGTCGGCCGCGCGGATGTGATCGAAGACAAGGCGGCGGGCCTGGGCGAGGCTCAACGGTCCGTCGGGTAGCTGGGGGGCGGCGAGCGGCGGTGCCGGGTTCGCGGCGTGGGGGAGTGGAAGCAGCCCGTGGCGCGAGGTCACGTGCAGGCGCACGCCGGCCCGGCTCCAGCGCTGGGCCATGTCGGCCATGGTCAGGCCGGAGCCGACGAGCAGCACGTCGCTGCCGGCCGGGACGCGGGGCTGGGAATCCGCCCGCCACGGATCACCGACGAACCGCGGCGAGCGGGCCAGCGCCGGGGGAGCCCACGACGTCGTCGCAGCGCCGTGCCCGAGGGCGAGGACCACGCCGTCGACCGGATGGCTGGTGCCGTCGTCGAGCGTGAGGCGCAGCCGGCGGCCGTGCCGGCGGACGTCCGTCGCGCGGGCGCGCACCCGCTCGCAGTGCACCCCGCCCGCGGCGCGCAGCGTCTCCTCCAGCGTGTGGCGGAGGTAGTCGGCGTAAAACTGGCGGGGCGCGTAGCCCCCGGCCGGAAAGTCGACCGCGACATGCCGCCGAAGCCAGCGCAGGAAGTGCTGCGGGTCATCGTCGAAGGCGCTCATCTTCGCGGCCGGCACATTGAGCCGGTGCCGCGGATCCCGGGTCCGATACGCCAGGCCCTCACCGACGTCGTCGGGTTCGACGAGCAGGATCGTGAATCTTCGGCCGGTAACCGCCACGGACCTTGCCAGCTGGGCGGTGGCGAGGCAACCGCTCGCCCCGCCCCCCANCACCGCGACGACCACCGGCGCACTCATCGGGACCGTCGACAGTATGCGTGCGGACACCTGGGCATGAAGATCTCCCTCCCCGTCCATCCTGATCGCCATCAGGTTAGGCACAGACGGGGCAGGTCGTGGCCCGGATCGACAGAACGTTACGTGGGCAGTCGCCACGTCGGCAGGTTCCAGCGTCCCTGAAGTGGTCGCGTACCGCGCTGGGCGTGTGTCTGTTCNGTGCCCGCGTTTCCCGATGACTGCCGACCTGCTTCCACTTCCGAGGGCGTGGCTCGCCCTTTCCGCGATGGTCCGCATCGACGTAGACGTCGTCGACGAATCCGAGGGCCACCGGTCGGCACGCAACGGGCGACTCCCCGCTGCCGGCCAGCCAGGGCGTGGACGCCCATGGCGACGGGCCGGAGTCAGTGGTTGGACGCGGGGCTTCGCCGGGAACGCGGGTTCGCCGACGGCACGGGCGATTCCGTCGCCGCGTCGGCCGGGATGGCGCTGTGGCCGGCGTTGGCGTCGGCGTGGGCATCGGCGTGGCGGCGGCGGTAGTTGGCGGAGGCGGTGCGCTCGCCGCAGCGCTTCATCGAGCACCAGCGCCTGGCACCCGAGGGGGAGCGGTCGTAGAAGGCGAGGCCGCAGCCCTCGCAGGAGCGCAGGCGGCTCGGCTCGCTCGTGGTCAACAGGTGGACCGCGTCGCGGGCGAGGACGGACAGCACGCCGGCCAGGTCGGGCTGCGGGACCTCGACCCGCAGCCACGCATCCCCGCGGAGGAAGAACGTCGGCGTCGGCGGCGCGGCGCAGGTGTTGAGGTGCCCGGCGTCCTCGGGGTCGGGGCTGGCGCCGGCGAGGCGGGCCTGGACGAGGCGGTCCACGGCGGCGCGCAGCGCCTGGACCCGCTCCAGGTCACGCGACGTGAACCCGGCCGCGGGGGTCGGCAGGTCGAAGGCGTCGAGCCACGCCGTCGCGTCGGCTGCCGTCTCGAGCAGGTCCGGGCCGCCCGGCGTGCGGGTGGCGACGAGGTCGAGACAGAGGCTGCCGGTGTCGACGGGCCTGGGGCGGGCGGTGGTGCGCATCGGGGCGGGCTCGGCCGCAACGGAGGTGGACACGTGACTCCTTGGGCTGCGGGACCTTGGAGGTCATCAAGGGATGATGTCATGAGATGGGGGGCGTCGCGGCGGGAAACGGCGGGTGCTTCCTGATCGAAATCATTACAACATGGGTTGACATCGCGGCCTCGGCCGGCTTTGATCGGTCCCGTGGCGATCGAGGAACCGAGGACTGGCCTGCCGCGCCTTCGCGCGCTCATGCCGCTCGTCACCCGTCGTGAGGTCGACCTCATGCGCACCGGTAGCGCTCGCTGTCGGTGAGTGACGGGGGCGCGGTCGGCGCCCCCGAGCATGAGTGCTCCAGCCACGACCCATACGTCATCTTCGCGGGACCGATTCAGGGTCGTCCGCGACACCATCCCTGACGACTCCGAGTAGTCGTCGACATCGGCGACGGGACTTCTCTCCCGTCGCCCAGCCCGTCATGCCCTTCATGCCTGTCATGCCAGTTCATGCCCGTTCATGCCCTTCATGCGACGACCGCCGGTGNGGCCACCGCGCGATGCCCGAACGATCCCCCGATCGGAGAGAAATGTTCAGAACGAGAAAGAGGCGCCTCGGCGTCCTCACCGCACTGGTGACGGCCGGCGCGCTGCTGGCCGGATGCTCGACCAGTGCGGCCGCCGGCGGGGGGAGCGGCTCGGACACGGTCCACTGGGGGACCAAGCAGATCCCGGTCGCCTGGGACCCGGTCGTCACCGGATCGACCGCGGCGACGAACTACCTCACGCCCATCTACGAGTCGCTGTTCACGCTGAACGAGAAGCGTGAGGTGAAGCCGGCTCTCGCCGAGGGCTACTCGTACAACCAGGCGGGCGACCAGATCACCATCCGGCTGAAGCCCAAGCTGACCTTCCAGGACGGGACGCCGGTCAACGCCGAGGCCGTCAAGTTCAACATCGAGCGGATCAAGACGCAGCAGAACTCGGCGCTGAAGGGCTCGTACAACAACGTCAGGTCGGCGACCGTGATCGACGACCTCACGGTGCGGCTCGATCTTGGCCAGCAGGACTACCAGATCCCCTACCTGCTGTCCGTGCGCGGCGNCATGCTGCCCAGCAAGGCGGCCGCGCAGGCGGACNCGGTCAAGCTCAGCCAGACGAACCCGGTCGGCGCCGGTCCGTACAAGGTCGTGGAGATCGTCCCCGAGTCGAAGATCGTCCTGGAGAAGTGGGACGGCTACTGGGACGCGGCGAACATCCACGTCAAGCGGATCGAGATCAACNTCGGCATCGACGCGAACACGCTCGTGCCGGGCCTGCAGTCCGGCGTGTACAACTTCGCCCAGATCGACGGGTCACAGATCCAGCAGGCGCGCGGCGCGGGTCTCGACATCCTGGCGGGGGTCAACCGCCAGTGGGGGNCGACCTTCCTGAGCCTGAACATCAACAAGGCGCCGTTCACCGACCCGAAGGTCGTCGAGGCGATCCGCTACGCCGTNAACCCCGCCGAGTTCGCCACCAAACTCGGGTTCGGTGAGGGCGAGCCCTCCCACCAGCCCTTCCCCAAGGGACACCCGGCCTACGTCGGCGCGCTGGATTCCGAGCACCCCTACGATCCCGCCCGGGCCCGGGAGATCCTGGCGAAGGCCGGCTACGCGGACGGTNCCATCTCCTTCGAGATCGCCGGCCTCGCCAACAACTTCGACCAGGTCGCGGAAGTCCTCCAGGAGCAGCTCAAGGCGGTCGGCATCCGGACGACCATCAAACTGACCGACTTCGCCAACTGGAGCAAGGGGTACTACGGCAAGACCCTCGCCGCGTCGATCTTCGGCTACGTCGGCCGTGACTCCCACGTCCAGGCGCTGACCGAGCACTACGACACCGGGGGCGTGCTCAACCTGAGCTCGCCGTACACGTCCGCGCCCTTCCAGCAGGCGCTCAAGGCGGTCCGGGCCACGCCCATCGACTCGCCGGACTACCCCTCCCGGCTGCAGGCCGCCGCCAAGGCCGGCTACGAGAACGGTTCCACGGTGTCGCTCTACACCTACGCCTCCGCNATCGCCAAGAAGAAGTCGCTCTCCGACCTGCCCGCGATCGACGGCTTCCTGAGCTGGAAGGGCGTCACGTTCACCCACGGCGACTGAGCCGACCCCGACCAACCCTGAAGACACGACCAACGCCGTTCATCGACGGGAGTAGAAGCCAGTGTCCGCACCGCCACCCGCGCTCACCGCGCCGCCTGCCGCCCGTCGCGGCGTGGTCGCCCACCGGATCAGCCGGGCGGTCGCCTCGACCGCCCGGCTGCTCGGGATCCTCGTCCCGGTGTTCCTGCTCGGCACCTTCCTCACCTACCTGCTCGGGCATCTCAGCGGGCGCAGCCCCGCCTACCTGCAGCTCGGCGACGCGGCCTCCCCGCAGGCCGTGGCGGCCATCGAACACACGTGGGGCCTCGACCGCCCCTTCCTCGTCCAGTACGGGGACTGGCTCGGCTCGCTCCTGCACGGCGACCTGGGAAAGAGCTGGTACAACGGGCTGAGCGTGGCGCACGCGCTCGGCCAGCGGGCCGCCATCACGCTCTCGGCCGCCGGGGTCGCGCTCGTCCTCGGCATCGTCTTCGGGTTTCTGCTCGGCGCGCTCGCCGCCCACTTCCACACCCGCTGGCCCGACCGGGCGATCACGACCTTCACCACGGTCATCTCGGTGCTGCCGCCGTTCATCGTGGGGATCGGGCTGGCGGCGGTGTTCGCGGTCAGCCTGCAGCTGCTGCCCGCCGCGGGCTACGTGCCGATCCAGGCCGGGCTGGGCCCGTGGCTGAGCCACCTGATCCTCCCCGCGATCGCGCTCAGCTTCGACACGGCCGCCGACGTCGCCCGGCAGCTGCGCAACGGGCTGGTGTCGGCCTACCGCGGGAACTACGTCACCGGCGCGATCGTGCGCGGCCTCGGCCCGCGCCGGATCTTCTTCGTGCACGTGCTGCGCAACGGCATTGCGCCGGCGTTGGCGGTCCTCGGCCTGAAGTTCCCCAACCTGCTGGGCGGAGCGGTGATCATCGAAGCGATCTTCGGGCTCTCCGGGTACGGCGTGTACGCCAGCCAGGCGGCGGTCCGCGGCGACGTGCCGGCCGTACAGGGCGTGCTCGTCGTCTCGGTCGTCCTCGTCGTGGTGTTCAACCTGCTTGTCAACATCGTGCTCAACCGCGTCACCCCCGACGCCAACCGGGGGGTCTGAGGCGTGATCAGAACACTGTTGCGGCTCACCAGCGCGCGGGTCGCCCTCGCCCTGCTCGCGATCATCGCCGTCGTGGCCGTGCTGGGCCCCGTCCTGGCGCCCTACGACCCGCTGAAGGGGAGCGACCGGACGCTTGCCGGCCCCTCGGCCAGCCACCTGCTGGGCACCGACTACATCGGCCGCGACGTGCTCAGCCGCATCCTCGCCGGCGCGCCNCTGAGCATCCTCAGCGCGCTGGAGGTCGCCGGGATCGCCCTGGTACTCGGCACGATCCCCGGCATCCTGTCGGTCTATCTCGGCTCGGTGTTCGAGTGGCTGAGCCTGCGGGTCGTCGACACGTTCATCGCCCTGCCGTTCCTCGTCTTCGCGGTCGCCATGACGGCGCTGCTCGGCAACGGCATCACCCAGGCCATGATCGTCGTCGGCATGCTCATCGCACCCGTGTTCTACCGGGTGAGCCGGGCGGCGACGATGTCCGTCGCCCGGTCGCAGTACGTGGAGGCGGCCTCCATCGCCGGGGCGTCGACGAGCTGGATCGTCCGCAGCCACGTGTGGTCCAAGGTGCTGCCGTCGATCGCCGTCACTCTGGCCACCACCCTCGGCATCGGGCTCGTGGTGATCTCGAGCCTGACGTTCCTCGGTATCGGGATCCAGCCGCCCACCCCGACCTGGGGCGGGATCCTCGCCTCCGACCTGGGCTACCTCGCCCAGAAGCCGTACGCACCGGTCTTCCCGACCCTGCTCATCCTCGCCGCCGTCCTGGCCTGCAACCTGCTCGCGGACGCCATCCGGGACGCCGCGGGCGAGACCGGCCGCGCCCTGACCGGCGAGAAGACCGCCCGCTCCAACCGGACCCGGCGACTCGCCGCGCTGGCGGAGCTGGCGGACCCGACAGATCCGTCCCGGCCATGACTGACGTCCCCGCCATGACTGACGTTCCGTCCATGCCTGACGTTCCGGCTGTGTTTGAGGAGCAACCGATGACGCCGAGCGTGCCTGGTCCCGCCGACCGCGACGCGGCCGGCCGCGACACGGTGCTCACGCTGACCGACGTGCGGATCCACAACGACGCCGCCGACGAGGAGCTGGTGCACGGCGTGAGCCTGCGCCTCGCCCGCGGCGGGGTCGTCGGCATCGTCGGGGAGTCCGGCAGCGGCAAGTCGTTGACCTGCAAGGCCGTGCTCGGCGTCCTGCCGAAGCACATCGAGGTCGCCGGCGGCTCGATCGAGCTGCTTGGCCGCGACGTCGCGGGCCTGTCCCGGCCGGAGTGGACGGCCCTGCGCGGCAGCTCGATCAGCGCCGTGTTCCAGGACCCGGCGTCGTACCTCAACCCGTCGATCCGGGTCGGCAAGCAGGTCCAGGAGGTGCTGCGGGTCAAGCAGGGGCTCAACCGGCCCGCGGCGAAACAGNGGGCCATCGAGCTGCTCGACGCCGTCCACCTGCGCGATCCCGCGTACGTCTACGAGCAGTACGTGCACGAGCTGTCCGGCGGGATGCTGCAACGCGTCCTCATCGCCATCGCGATCTCTCTCGATCCCGAGGTACTCATCGCCGACGAGGCGACGACCGCGCTCGACACCACGGTGCAGGCCGGCATCCTNGACCTGCTCGTCGAGCTGAAGGAGCGGATCGGGCTGTCACTCATCGTCGTCTCGCACGATCTCGCCGTCGTGGCCCAGCTCTGCGACGAGGTGCTGGTCATGCGCGACGGGCACGTCGTCGAGCAGGGCCCCACGGCCGCGATCCTGCACGCCCCGCGGCACGAGTACACCCGGCTGCTGGTCGCCGAGCACGAGCAGTACGGCCTGCGCGCCGCCGGCACCGGTTCGCGCCCGCCGGCCTCGGCGCCGGCCTCGGCGCCGGCATCGGGCTCGGCCCCGGTGCAGGCCCCGGTGCAGGTGCAGGTACCGGAGCCGAGGAGTTCGAGCGCGCCCGAGTCGCTGGAGCCGGTCCTGCGGGTCGACGGGCTCGGCGTCCAGTTCGGCCGCGGCCGCGGGCGCAAGCAGGCGCTCGAGGACGCCTCCCTGGTGATCCGCCCGGGCGAGACCGTCGGCGTCATCGGCGAGTCCGGGGCGGGCAAGTCGACCCTCGCGCGCGCGGTGCTCGGCCTGGTGCGGGCCTCGGCCGGGTCCGTGCACGTCGGCGGGCGGGACGTCACCCACCTGTCGGGGCGCCAGCGGCGGGCGTTCGGCCGCGAGGGCGTCGTCCAGTACGTGTTCCAGGATCCGCTGCGCAGCCTCGACCCGGAACACACCGTCGCCGCGTCCGTCGCGGAACCGCTGCGCATCCGCGGCGGGCTCGACCGGGCGGCGATCGCCGCCGCCGTCCGCCGCCAGTTCCGCGCCGTCCGGCTCGACGAGTCGCTGCTGGAGCGGTTCCCCGGCGAGCTCTCCGGCGGGCAGCGTCAGCGGGTGGCGATCGCCCGTGCGCTCATCGGCGAGCCGCGCCTGCTGATCCTCGACGAGCCGGTGAGCGCACTGGACTCGGCCAACCGCGTCGCGATCCTCGAGCTGCTCCGCGAGCTGCGCTCCACCCTCGACGTCGCGATGCTGTTCATCTCCCACGATCTCGGCTCGGTCGCGGGCATCTCCGACCGGACGATCGTGCTCTACCGCAGCCGGATCGTCGAGGCCGGCGACACCGCGCGCATCGTCAGCGCGCCGTCGCACCCGTACACCCGGCTGCTCGTGGAGTCGGNGCCGACCCTCACCTCCCGACCGGCCGACCGAGAGCAGCGCGAACGGCTGCGGGCCGGCCTCGCCGTCTCCTGACGTCGACGCCCCCTGACGCCGACGACCACCTGCTTCCGACGACCTCCCGCTCCCGACGACCGCAAGGAATACTCGTGACTCGACAGGTGCGACTGTGCCTGAACCTGCAGGCGACCGGCCGCCACGACGCGGCCTGGAAGACCCTGCCGCCGACGTCGGACTGGATCGCCGGCATCGACTACTACACCGAGATCGCGCGGCTCGCCGAGCGGGCCCGCTTCGATGCGATCTTCATCGCCGACCGCCTCGGCTCGCTCGACGCCGCCTCCTACCGCCGGCCGTGGCGCGGGACGGATCCGACCGTCCTGCTCGCGGCGCTGGCGCGCGAGACCGAGCACATCGGCCTGGTGTCGACCAACCCGGCGATCCACGGCAACCCGTTCCTGCTCGCCCGCTCGATCGCGACCCTCGACCACGTCAGCAAGGGACGCGCCGGCTGGAACATCATCACCAGCCAGGAGGACGTCACCCGCTCCGCGCTCGGCGTCGACGAGGTCCTCGAACCGCAGGCGCGCTACCGCAAGGCCGAGGAGTTCATCTCCGCCGTCGACGCGCTGTGGGCCTCGCTGCCCGAGGACGCCGTGGTCGCCGACGCCGCGGCCGACGTCTACATCGACGCGCGGCGCACCCGGCCCGTGGACTTCAGCGGCGAGTTCTACCGGACGTCCGGGGTGCTTCCGCTGCCCGGCGGCTACCAGGGCCGCCGCCCGGTGCTCTTCCAGGCCGGGGCGTCGAGGCAGAGCAAGGAGCTGGGCGCCCGCTGGGCGGACGCGCTGTTCACCTCACAGCGGCTGCCGGAGCTGTCGCGGGAGTTCTCGGCCGAGGTCAAGGGGCTCGCCGCGGCGAACGGGCGGAATCCCGACGACCTGCTCGTCCTGCCGGGCCTGTTCACCGTCCTCGGGGCGACCGAGGCCGCGGCCCGCGAACGCAAGCGGGAGCTCGACGAGCTGCTCGCCGTGGGGCCGCTCGTCGAGCTCCTCACCGCGCAGCTGGAGTTCGATGTCTCCAGGCTCGACCTCGACGCGCAGCTTCCCTACGCCGAGCTGGCGCAGCGGGCCGCCGCACCGGCGGTGACCGCGCGTCGCGACCAGCTCGTCGCCGAGGCGCGCCGCCGTGGGCTCACCATCCGTCAGCTGCTGTTCCACAACCTCTCCGGCGGCCAGCGGCTGATCGTGGGCACCCCGGAGCAGGTCGCCGACGACATCGTGGAGTGGGTCGACACGCGGGCGTCGGACGGCTTCGTCATCAACATCGACGTCCAGCCCGCGGGCTTCGTCGAGTTCATCGAGGGCGTGGTGACGCAGCTGCAGGACCGCGGCCGCTTTCGGCGCGAGTACGCCCACGACACCCTGCGGGGCAACCTCGGGATCGGCGGCGCACCGGCCGGCGGCCGCGCGAGCGCGGCGGGGGAGTCCAGCGGTCCGGTCCACGACGGGGAGCGACGGTAGCCATGCCCGCACGCAACGAGATCACGCGGGGAAAGCGGCAGGTCGACGCCCTCACCTTCCCGCGGACCGAGCCCGCCGAGCACGTGGACGTCCTCGTGGTCGGGGCCGGACCCAACGGCCTCGGCACCGCGCTCGAGCTCCACCGGCACGGGGTGCAGGCCGCGGTGGTGGACGCCGCGCTCGGCGCGACGCTGGTCCGGGCCGGCGCCGCGGGGTACACCTCCCGCGCGCTCGAGGTCATCCGCGGCTGGGGGCTGCTGCAGCGGATCCAGCACGCGTGGACCTTCCCGCCCGAGTGGAGCACCGGCAACCTCCTGCTCACCTCGCTCGCCGGGCACCAGCTCGCGGGGACCACCCTGCGGTCGTTCGGGCTCGGCGCGACCAGCCGGTACTCGACCGAGACCATGCTGCGCCGGCCGCAGACGGTGCTGCAGCGCGTCTTCCTCGACCGGCTCGCGGAGATCGGCACCGCGGTCTCGGGCGGCTGGCGGGTCGAGGGCCTCGCGAGCGACGCCGACGGCGTGACGACGACGGTGGTCGAGGTCGAGACCGGCCGGCGCCGCACGATCCGCTCCCGGTACGTCGTCGGCGCCGACGGTGGGTCGAGCACGGTCCGCACGCTGGCGCGGATTCCGCGTTCGGGCAGCTACGCCGACGAGCGGTACTTCCGGTTCGTCGTGCGGACCACCTCGGACACCTCGGCCGCGCTCGGGGCGTTCCCGCCCGCCACCGCGGTCATCTACAACGACCGCTACTCCGGCTTCCTTGCGGCCCTGAACGCGACCGACTGGCGGGCGTACGCCGGGCCGTACCCGCTCGATCGTGACCCGACCACCGACGAGCTGATCGCCCAGGCCCGGGCGGCGTTCGGCTTCGACGTCGACCTCGAGGTGGTGTCGCTGACCCCGTTCTTCAAGACCACGCGCATCGCCGACACCTTCTACCGTGACCGGATTGCGCTGGTCGGCGACGCGGCGCACGTCCGCACGCCGGGGGGCAACCTGTGCGAGGGCTTCGGCGACGTGGTGAACCTCGGCTGGAAGCTCGCGGCCGTGCTGCGCGGCCAGGCCGGCGAGGCGCTGCTCGACTCCTACGACGAGGAACGACGCCCGCACAACTGGCGGATCGCCGACTACGCCCTGGCGGATGACCGCCGGCACACGGCCGCCTACGAGCGCGTCCGCGCCCTCGGGGTCCCGGACGACGCCGACACCGGCCCGGACGCGGTGCGGCGGCGCGCCGAGATCGGCGCGATCCTCGGGGAGGGCCGGAGCCTGCCGCTCGGGGTCGTCTTCGACGAGCGCTACGACGCCTCGTCGGTCATCCGGTACGAGGACGGCCAGCTCGAGGCCGAGGCGCCCTGGGACGCCTACGCGTACGCCGACGACGCGCGACCCGGACACCGGGCGCCGAACGGCAACCTCGACCCCTTCGGGTTCACCCTCTACGACCGGATCGGCTCCCACGTCGCGCTGCTCGTCCTCGCCGACGACGCCGGCACCGCCGGCACCGTCGGCGCCTTCGAGACGGCGGCCGACGCCCGGGGCCTCGAGATCGAGGTCATCCACCTGCCGGATCCGGCGGCGCGCGAGCTGTACGGCGCCCCCTACGCGCTCGTCCGGCCGGACCATCACGTCGCCTGGCGCGGCGACGGCAGCGGCCTCGACGACGTCGACGCCGGCGCGGTGCTGGACCTGGTCCACGGCCGCGGCCGGCTCCCCGCCCAGCCGCCGGCCCAGACGCAGACCAAGGCCTTCGGCCAGCTAGTCGACTCCGCCGAACGGCCGCTCGTCGACCCGACCGAACGGCAGCTCGTCGACTCCGCAGAACGGTAGCTCCACCGAACGGCACAAGGCCCGCTGCTCGCGGTCCGTTCCCCGGGCGCCGGCCGGCGACCCGCACTTCACCACAATCCTGCATCGGAGGTCCTGACGGTGACCGTGGACGTGACATCGAATCCGGTGACATCGCATCCCCAGCGCGGCCTGTCGCTGTTCCTGACGATTCCCGCGGACGGCGAGCCCGCCCGCACGTACAACCAGTCGCTCGAGGTCATCCGCCTCGCGGAGGAGCTCGGCTACGAGACGGCATGGGCCGCGGAGGCGCACTTCACCCTCATCGGTCTCCCGTCCGCGCTCACCTTCCTCGCGGCGGCGTCGCAGACCACGACGACGATCAGGCTGGGAACCGCGGTGGTCCCGCTGACCTTCGACAACCCGATCCGGTTGGCCGAGACGGCGGCGCTGGTCGACGCCCTGAGCGGCGAGCGGCTGGAGTTCGGCGTCGGCAAGGGCAACGGCGGGGGNTTCTCCACCGTCGCCTTCGAGGCCTTCAACCTGTCCGAGGACGACCGGGAGTCGCTGTACGCCCACGCGCTCGACGATCTGCGCCGGGCCCTCGCCGGCACGATCGCCGCCGGCGACAAGGAGGTGAAGCTGTACCCGCCGCCGGCCGGGCTGCTGCCGCGGCTGTGGCAGGCGACCGGCAACCCGCGGACGGCGGCCGAGATCGGGCGCGCCGGTGACCGGCTGCTCCTGCACCGGCTGGTCCCGTCCGGGGACGCCGGCCAGGTCCAGGCGGGTCTCATCAACGACTACCTCGACGCCCACGCCGGTGAGCGCAGCCCGCGGATCGGCATCTCCCGCGTCCTGCTCCCGGCGGCGTCCAAGCGCGACGCGATCGCCCTGCTCGACTCCGAGCTGCGCCGCAACCCTGGCCAGTACGTCACCCCGGGCGNCCCGCCGGCCACGGCCGAGGAGTTCCTGACCAGGTCGAACGTGAAGTACGGCAATCCGGACGACATCATCGAACAGCTCCTGCAGGACGCCGCGTTCACCCGCTCGACCGACTACCTGTTCAGCGTCCCGCTGCCGCAGTCCTCCCCCCAGTTCCGCGACGGGCTGCGGCTGATCGCGCAGGAGATCTTCCNGCGCCTCCCTGCGCACGACCGGGCACCGACGGCGTGACCGTCGCCCACGTCCACGCACCTGGACCACCGAGGATCTGGACCATCGAGGATGAGGAGCCGACCATGACCTCCGCGATCGAGACCGCGCCTGCCACCGAGACCGCGCCTGCCACCGAGACCGCGCCTGCCACCGAGACCGCGGCCGGCGTCGCGGCCGCGCGCGCCGAGTGGGACGCGTGGCGGGAGGAGTCCGAGCAGCAGCGGCGCCAGCCGTACGGCTTCCTCGCCTACAGCGCTCTGCACTTCCTCGACGGCGAACCCCGCCGCGTCGAGGGCTTCCCGGGACGGTGGGCCACGGGCGAGCAGGGACCGGTCGTCGACCTCGACGCGGGGGAGTCCCTCGTCGTCGACGGCAGGACCGTGACCGGGCGCCACGTCTTCGGCTCCGTCCGCGAGCGGGAGTTCCGGCGGGCGGCGTCGTTCGGCGACGTCGTCGTCGAGCTGTCCCGCCGCGGCGGGAACGACCTGCTGCGCTCGCTCGATCCCCGGCACCCGCTGCGCGAGGCCTACGTCCGGACGCCGGCGTTCGACCACGACCCTGCCTGGGTGATCCCGGCCGAGTTCGCGCCGTACCCCGCCCCGCGCCCGATCGAGGTCGCCGCGGCGGTCGACGGCATCGTGCACACCCACGAGGCCGTCGGCGAGGCCGTCTTCACGCTCGACGGTGCCGAGCTGCGGCTGATCCTCCTGCGCGCCGAGCATCTCGCGGACGCCGGCCTCATCTTGTTCACCGACGCGACGAGCGGCATCACGACCTACCGCGCCAGCCGCCGGCTGATCACCCCCCTGCCCGCCCCGGGCAGCACGCGGATCGTGCTCGACTTCAACCGCGCCGGAAACCTGCAGTGCGCCTACACCCCGTACGCCCCCTGCCCGCTCGCCCCGCAGCAGAACCGCCTCACGATCCCGATCGAGGCGGGCGAGCAGATCCCCACCTTCCGCCCCGAGCCCGTCGAGACCGAGGAACGCGCCGTGTCCTGATGATCGGGACTGACAGGTGCTCTGGCCGGAAACCAGGCAGCTGGCCCTCCCGCCGGTTCCGCGGAACCGCGGAGGACGGTCACGCCAGCGCGGCCGCCTTGCGGAGGAGGACTGCTCGTTCGCGGGCGTTGCGGCACAGTCGGGCGGCGAGTTCCAGCTCGGCTCGGGCCTCCGACGTGCGGCCGAGCCGGCCGAGCAGCTCGCCGCGCACGCTCGGGAGCAGGTGCGACCCGGCCAACCGGTCGGTGGCGACGAGGTGGTCGACGATGGCCAGCGCCTGCTGCGGTCCCTGCGCCATTGCGACGGCGACGGCCCGGTTGAGCTCGACGACGGGGGACGGAGCGACGCGGCCGAGCGCTTCGTAGAGGAGCACGATCCGTTCCCAGTCGGTCTCCGGGACCGATGGCGCCGATGCATGGCAGCCGGCGATCGCCGCCTGCAGGCCGTACGGTCCGAGGCCGGCAGCCCCGAGGGCCGCGGCCCGGTCGAGGGCGGCCATCCCGCGGCGGATCGCCGAGCGGTCCCATCGGCGCCGGTCCTGGTCCGCCAGCAGGACGGCCTCGCCGTCGGGCCCGGTGCGCGCGGGGAAGCGGGTGGCGGTGAGTTCGCAGAGGGCGAGCAGCCCGTTTGGCTCTGGTTCGTCAGGCATCAGGGCGGCCAGCGTCCGGGCCAGCCGGATCGCCTCGTAGGCGAGGTCGGGGCGCAGCAGGCTGTCACCGGCTGTCGCCGTCGAGCCCTCCGTGAAGATNACATACAGCACGCTCAGGACACCACCGAGCCGACCGCGCCGTTCCTCGGCCGGTGGCAGGGCGAACGGCACCCTGGCCGCGCCGAGGGTCTTCTTCGCCCGGGTGATCCGCGCCTGGACCGTCNCGACAGGTACGAGGAAAGCCCGGGCGATCTCCTCGCTGGTCAGACCGCCGACCGCGCGCAGCGTCAACGCCACGCGGGCCTCGGGGGAGAGCACCGGGTGGCAGGCGACGAACATCAGCGCGAGGACGTCGTCGTCGACCCGGTCGGGATCCCACGGCAGGTCGTCCGACGGGTCGGCCGGGGGCACCGCGCCGGAACCGGAACCCGAACCCGAACCGGGGCCCACGCCGCCCGAACTCGTCTCGCCCTCGGCGAGCGGACCGGCGAGCAGCGCGTATCGCTCGTCGAGGGCCGACCGGCGGCGGAAGCCGTCGATGGCGCGCCGCCGGGCCGCCGTGAGCAGCCAGCCCACCGGGTTCGCCGGCACACCGTCACGCGACCAGGCGACGAGCGCCTGGGCCACCGCCTCCTGCGCGACATCCTCGGCGAGGTCGACGTCGCCCGTATAGCGGGCGAGCGCGCCGACGATCCGGGCGGAGGACATCCGCCAGACGGCCTCGACGGCCCGCCGCGCCGACTCGTCACGTGCCGACTCGTCACGCGGCGGACCATCGGCGGCCGCGGACATCAGAGCTGGCCGGTCCGCTCGCGCCACGCCCGCTCCCTGATGACCCACTCGTTGTCCTGCGGGAACTCGTCGATGGTCGGCACCCGGCGGACCTCGCACTTCGCGCCGGCGCTCGCCGGCAGCCGTCGAGCCCACTGCACCGCCTCCTCCTTCGAGGCGACGTCGATCAGGTAGAAGCCGCCGAACAGCTCCTTCGTCTCGCCATACGGGCCGTCGGTGACGACCGGAGCCTCGCCGCCGAAGTCGACCACCACGCCCTGGGTCGGATCGTCGAGGCCCTCGG
>NZ_LJFZ01000013.1:61386-162376 GCF_001420875.1 Frankia sp. AvcI1
GGCCGGCATCGAGTCGAGGGCCGGCATCGAGTCGGCCCGTGAGATTGTCGTGAGCGTACGCATGGGGTCGCTGTGGGTAGGAAGATGTGGGTCATGCACGGTGACGTGGATGTGGTGGGGCTGGAGCAGGTCGTCAAGTCGTATGGCGGTGGTCTGGCCGGGGTGACGGNGCTGCGGGGCGTCAGCGTCGGATTCAGGCGCGGTGCCTTCACGGCGGTCATGGGGCCCTCCGGCTCCGGAAAGAGCACGCTGTTGCACTGCGCCGCCGGGCTGGACCGTCCCACCTCGGGGTCGGTGTGGCTGGCGGGACGGGATCTCGCGCGGATGCCGGAGCCGGAGCTGACCGAACTGCGTCGCCGGGAGATGGGGTTCGTCTTCCAGGCGTTCAACCTCGTCGAATCGCTGACGGCCCTGGAGAACATCACGCTGCCCTTCCGGCTGTCCGGAACCCGTGCCGACCGCGCGTGGGTGCGGGAGGTGGTGGCGCGCACCGNCCTGCCGGAGCGGGTCCGGCACCGCCCGGCGGCGCTGTCCGGCGGGCAGCAGCAGCGGGTGGCCATCGCCCGGGCGCTGGTCACCCGTCCCGAGATCGTGNTCGCCGACGAGCCCACCGGGGCGCTGGACATCGAGTCCGGGCGGGGAGTGCTGCGCCTGCTGCGGGAGGCGGTCGACGACTACGGCCAGAGCGTGGTGATGGTCACCCACGACGCCGGCGCGGCCGAGTACGCCGACGAGGTCGTGTTCCTCGCCGACGGCCGCGTCGTGGACACCGTGCCCCATCCGTCGGCCGCGGCGGTGGCCCGACGCCTGCTCGGGCTCGGGGGGTGACGGTGCTCTGGCTGGCGCTGCGGACGCTGNGGACGCGCAGGTCCGCCTTCCTCGGCTCGTTCGTCGCCCTGGTGTGTACCTGCGCGCTGATCACCGCGTGCGGGCTGCTGTTCCAGTCCGCGCTCACCTCTCATCCGCCGGCCGAGCGCTACCGGGACGTCCCTCTGGTGGTCGCGGGCAGGCAGTCACTGGCCTTCACCTACGGCTCGGGGGACGGGAAGAACACCGAGCACGTGGCACTGCCAGAGCGGGTACGCCCCGCACCGGGCCTCGCCGACCGGCTGCGTGCCGTCCCCGGCGTGGCCGAGGTGGTACCGGACGTCTCGCTGCCCGTCGGACTGGCCACAGCCGGAACCGAGATCACCACCCCCGACACCGTGCAGCTCCACGGCTGGGACAGCGCCCGGCTCACCCCCTACCGGTTGACGAAGGGACGCGCACCGGCCGGCCCCGGGGAAGTGGTGGTCGACGCCGACCTTGCCCGCCGCGCGCGTCTCGCTCCCGGAAGCCGGGTGACCGTGGCCGCCACCGACCGGGTAGCAGGCGGTTACAGCGTCGTCGGTGTCGCCGCTCCCCACAGCGCCGATCCGGGGCCCGCCGTCTTCGTCGCCGACGCCGAGGCGAACCGCCTCACCGCCGGCCTGGTGGACGTCCTCGGCGTCTATCCCGCCCCCGATTCCGACTCCGCAACCGTGGCCAAGGCGGTCCGCCGGAGCCTGCACGGCCTGCCGCTGTCGGTGCGCACCGGCGACGGCCGCGGCGCCGCCGAGTTCCTCGACGTGGACGGCGCCCTGGAGAACGTCGTCGCGCTCAGCGCGACCTTCGGCGGCATCTCGATGGCGGTCGCGCTGTTCGTGCTCGCCGGCACCTTGGCGCTGTCGGTGCAGCAGCGCCGGCGCGAGCTGGCCCTGCTGCGCGCGGTCGGCGCCACCGGACGCCAGATCCGCCGGCTGATCTGCGGGGAGACCCTGGTACTCGGCCTGCTCGCCTGTCTGCCCGGCCTGGTGGGCGGTGCCGCGCTGGCCTGGGTCCTGCGCGCCGTCCTGGTCGACCACGGGGTGGCACCCGCGGCGATGCGCCTCGACGTGGGATGGATCCCGCTGCTCGTCGGCGCGGGCGCCACCGTGCTCACCGCACAGCTCGCCGTTCTGGTCACCGGACTGCGAGCGGGCCGCCTGCGCCCGGCGCAGGCCCTGTACGAGGCCACCGTTCCGCCTGCCCGCCTCGGATTCGCCCGGCTCCTGCTCGGGCTGCTGTGCGCGGCCGGCGGGATCGCCGTGGTCGCCACGACCCGTTTCCTCACCGGCGGCGTGCTCACGGCCATCGCCGCCGGCGCCGTCCTGCTCCACCTGTTCGCCGCCGGCCTGCTCGGACCGCTGGTGGCCCGCCTGGCCCTCGCCCTGCTCGGCCCCTTCATCCGCGGCCTGTCCCGCNCCACCGGCTTNCTCGCCGTGGCCAACAGCAGGGCCCACACCCGTCGGGTCACCGCGGTGTTCACCCCCCTCGTCCTGTGCACCGCCCTCGGCGGAACACTGCTGTTCCTCCAGACCAGCCGCTCCCACGCCAGCGAGGTGCAGGGCCGCGACCGCGTCCTGGCCGACCAGGCGTTGACCACCCGCCAGGGACTGCCGGCCGGCTTCGTCGACACCGTCCGCGCCACCCCCGGCGTCACCGCGGCGGCCGGCCTCACCCCCACCACCGTCGTCACCGGCGGCTCGGACAGCTACGCCGCCCAGGCCATCACCTTCGCCGGCCCCCCCGGCCCCCCCGGCACCCCCGGTGGCACCTCGGGCCTGCTCGACCTCGACGTCACCGCCGGCTCGCTGGCCGACCTGCGCGGCGACACCGTCGCCCTGAGTGCCGACCGGGCCCACGGCAAGCACGTGGGGCGCACGGTCCGACTGTGGCTCGGCGACGGCACCCGACGCGACCTGCGCCTGGTCGCCGTCTACCGGCGCAGCATCGGGTTCGGCGACTACCTGCTGCCGTCTCCGGTCGTGGCCACCCACACCACCAGCCCCCTGATCCAGACCATCCTGGTCGACACCGCACCCGGGGCCCACATCGACTGGCGGGCGCTGGTCGCCGCCCAGCCCGGGCTGCACGTCCACGACCGCGCAGCCCTCGGGAGCGCGGCCCTCGACGGCGCCGAACAGCAGCAGGAGGACCTCGGCGCCTGGTCCAACTACCTCCTGGTCGCCCTGCTCACCGCCTTCGCCGCGATCGCCGTCGTCAACACCCTGACCATGGCCACTCTGGAACGCGGCCGGGAGTTCGCCACCCTGCGACTGACCGGCGCCACCCGCCGCCAGGTGATGCGCATGGTGCGCTGGGAGGCCGTCCTCATCACCGCCATCGCCCTCGTCGTCGGCGCCGCCATCACCGCCGCCACCCTGGTGCCCTTCAGCCGGGGCATCAGCGGGACCGGCACCCCGTACGTACCACCGCAGTGGGTCGCCGCCCTGTTGGGCTCCGGCCTGCTCCTGNCCATGGCCGGCAGCCTGCTCCCCGCCCGCGCCGTCCTGCGCACCCCACCCGTCCAGTCCGCGGGAACGGGACGGTGACGGCCGCCTGTCGCGACAGGTGGCGCACCGGTGGCGGCGACGATGGGTGAGCGGCTTCGGCGTCAGGTCCCGCGGCGTGGCGAGGCCGGCTGGTTCGGGTGGACGAGCGGGTCGGCGCCGAGCAGGCGCAGGGTCCGGGCGCGTTCCTCGGCCGTGCCGACCAGGCTGACCAGGACATCGGTGGCGCCGAGCGCGTGGTAGGCGGCGAGCTGGTCGACGACCGCGTCTTCGTCGCCCACGACGGCGATGGCGCCCGGCTGGGTGAAGCCGTCACGGTCGAGGGCCGTGCGGTAGGACGGCAGGGCGGCGTAGTCGGCGTACTCGGCGTCGAGCTCGGTGCGGATCCGGTCCGGTGCGGACGTCACCGCCACCGGCAGCCCGACGACGACGCGCGGCGCCGGCCGGCCGGCATCCCGGGCGGCCGCGCCGATCAGCGGGACCACGTGGTCACCGATGGTGCGGGGTCCGGCCAGGAAGGTGATCGTGCCGTCGGTGCGTTCCCCGGCCAGCCGCAGCATCGTGGGGCCGAGGGCGCCGAGCAGCACCGGGACGCGGACCCCCGCGCCGGGCACGGCGCTGCCGGCGGGGTCGGATCCGATCCCCGTGGCGCCGGGAACGCGGCGTCCGTCGAGGATCGGCAGCAGGGTGTCGAGGTGGGTGCGCAGCGCGGCGACCGGCCGGTGGAACGGCTGGCCGTAGATCTCCAACAGGCCGGGATGGCTGACGCCGAGCCCCAGGGTGAACCGGCCGTGCGCCGCGGCCTGCGCCGTCAACGCCTGCCCGGCCAGCACCCGGGGATGGCGCGGCTGGACGACGACGACGGAGGTGCCCAGCTCGATGCCCGGCACCTCGCGGGCCACCGCGGTCAGGACGCCGATGGAGTCGTAGCCGTAGCCCTGCGGCAGCCAGGCGGTGGACACCCCGGCGGCGGCCACCGTCCGGGCGATCGCCGCAAGGTCGTCGATGAGGTTGCCGGAACCGGGAGTGCCGAGGCCGGCAGNGAGGTTGACGCCGATACGAATCACGTCCACCAGCCTGGTCGAAGGTTGGGTACGCAGACCAGGAGCCTGCCGATGGTGCCAGTGGAAGTGACACCCTGGACGGCCACCCCGGCCACCCCGGCCACCCCGGCGGCTCGGCGACGTGAGCTCGGGGCCTGCCTGCGGGCGTACCGCAGGTTGGTCGAACCGGCCAGCGTCGGACTCCCCGCCGGGGGGCGTCGCCGCATCCAGGGGCTGCGCCGCGAGGAACTCGCGTCCCTGGCCGGCGTCAGCCTGACCTGGTACACCGGGCTGGAGCAGGGCCGGGTGACGGCCTCGGCGCAGGTCCTCGACGCCGTCGGCCGGGTGCTGCGCCTCGACGAGGTGGGCCGGCGGCACCTTCGCCGGCTGGTGGCGCCCGAGCCGCCGGCGATCGCCCCGCCCGGCGAGCATCTGCGTGGGCTCGCCGGGCTGCTGGACAGCTGGCCGGCGAGCCCGGCGGCGCTGCTCGACCACCATCTCGACATCGTCGCCACCAACGCGGCCTGGGCTCGGGCCTGGGGCGACCCCGCCGGGCACGAACCGGCACGCCGGCACGTGCTCTGGCTGCTCGCCGCCGCGTCGGCGCCCGCCGAGCTGCTGCTGCCGGTGGCACGGCAGTTTCGCATGGCCGCCGACCTGCACGCCGGTGACCCGCGGATCGCCGAGATCGGCGCGCTGCTGCGCGCGGACCATCCGGCCCTGGACCTGGTGTGGGACTGCCGGGGAATCGGCGCGTTCGGCCATCCGACGTTCGACCTGGTCGGGGAACCGGCGGCGGCCCATCTGCTGCATCCCACCGGCCGGCCCGAGATCGCCGTCCTCGTCGCCGCGCGCCCGCGCCCACGCCCACGCCGGACCGGCTGACCCGACCCCCGCGCCTTCCTCGCCAGCTACCTCAACGCACCTTGCTCAACCCGCGGAGTCCGGCGGGAACTCGACCGGGTAGGGCTCGGCGAAGTCGGCCGAACGGCTCACGTCGCGCCAGGCGAGGTCCGCCGCCAGAAGTCGGCGATCCAGTGCGATCGACCCCTCGGCGGCGTTCACGCCCAGCGGCAGGTGCTCGGGGATGTCACGGCGTCGGGCCAGGGCGACGAGGATCTCCGCCGCCCGCGCCGGATCGCCCGCGGCGCCGGAGTCGCTCTGGCGCACCCGCGCGTTCAGCGCGCCCACGGTGCTCGCGTACTCGGCGGGAATGTCGTGCACGGTCATGGACGCCCCGGCCCAGTCGGTGCGGAATCCNCTCGGCTCCACCACGACCACCCGGACGCCGAACGGTGCGGTCTCGGCCCGCAGGACCCGNCTGAAGCCGTCGATGGCGAACTTCGCCGCCTGGTAGGACGCGATCCCGGGCGACCCCCCGACCCGGCCGCCCACGGACGAGAACTGCATCACGAGCCCGCCGCCCTGCGCGCGCAGCAGGGGGATCGCCGCCTTCGAGACGTGGTAGACGCCCCAGAAGTTCGTCTCGAACTGGGCCCGGAAGTCCGCGTCGTCGCCGGTCTCGATCGGCGCCACGTTGGCGTAGCCGGCGTTGTTCACGATGACGTCCAGCCGGCCCAGCCGCGACGCGGCCTGCGCGAGGGCGGCGCGCGCCGCCGCCGGGTCGGTGACGTCGAGCTGGAGCGGCACGACGGCGTCGCCGTACTTCGCGACGAGATCGGCGAGCTGTTCGGGCCGCCGGGCGGTCGCGGCGACCCGGTCGCCGGCGGCGAGGGCGGCGACCGCGAGGGCGCGGCCGAACCCGCGCGAGGAACCAGTGATGAACCAGGTCTGCTGCCTGGAGGTCTGCTGCATGGGGTTAATAAAACACCGTTCCGCTAAGTTGCGCAACCGCGTTGCGCTATGATCGGCCGGTGTCGACGGACGACTTCCAGCGCGCTCGTTCGCCCGAGGCCAAGCGCGTCCGCGAAGCCGCGATCCTCGACGCGNCCCGCAGGCTCGGCGAGCAGCACGGGGTCCGGCAGGTCACGCTGACGGACATCGCCGCCGCGGTCGGGATGCACAAGTCCGCCATGCTGCGGTACTTCGAGACGCGTGAGGAGATCTTCCTGCGCCTCACCGCCGAGGGCTGGCGGGAATGGGCGCCGGCAGTCTGCGCGTCGCTGCGCGCCCTCACACGCCCCGTCGCCGACGCCAGTGCCCCCGCCGATGCGGACGCTGTCGCGGCGGTGTTCGCCTCGACGCTGGCCGCGCGGGCGCTGTTCTGCGACCTGCTCGCGCAGGCTCCGATGAACCTCGAACGGAACGTGTCCGTGGCCAGGGTGCGGGAGTTCAAGCTCACGACCCGTGGCGCGCTGGCGGAGATCGTCGCCGCGGTGCGCGAGGCCCTGCCCGGCCTCCCGGAGGGGTCCGTCGTCGACCTGGTGGCAGCGGCGACGGCGTTGGCCGGCACGTTCTGGCAGATCGCCACGCCGTCGCCCGAGATCGCGGCGCTCTATCGCGCCGACCCCCGGCTCGCGCACGCCATCGTGGACGTCGAACCGCGCCTGGCCAGGATCCTCGCCGCGATGCTGCGCGGCCTGCAGCCCTCCGGCGCCGGCGGCCAGTAGCGCGGTCGCAGCCGGCAGCGGTGGTCGTGGTCGGCTACCCGGCCGCCTGCCGCTCGGACCGTCGCCTACGAATCGTCGTCGTGAAACCTGTTCAGTTCGGCGTTCCAGTCGACCTGGTCGCTCTCCGCGCCGGAGGGAACCGCCGCCAGCGTGTCGTTGATGAACGCGGCGACCTGCTCGTGGCGGAGCTGGACCTCGGTGTGCCGGGACGCCGACTTCAGCGACAGGACGAGCAGCCTGGTCCCGTCGTGGAACGCCGGGCGCACCTCCACGGCGCCGACACCGGTCGGCCGCCGGGCGCCGTCGATGAGGAGCTGACGGGCGAACGTCCACGTGACCGTCTGCACGGTGCTCGTCCGTAGCCGCAGGCTGACGGCGAACGGATCGGCCCGGTCGAAGCGCAGCGCCGCGGGCAGCGGCGCGCGGGTGCCGTCCGGCTGGACGAGGAAGGCCGACATCTGCGACTCGAAGGGGTTCGCGACCGGCGGGCGGCGCTGTGACATAGCATCCTCCGCTTCCCCGGCTCACGGCCCACGACCGGCAATCGGCGCGGCCGGCGGTCCGCCGACCCGACCCGACATCCCGTCCATCGTCACACGTCGGCGCGACCTCCGTGCGCGCGCGTCCCGGACAGGCCGGCGCCCCGTCGTGGCGACCATGGCCCGCACGCGGATCCCGGTCACGGGTCGTGGGGATGCGCCGACGGGCACCGTCGAACGGGAGGGAGTGAGAAGGCCGAGGTGGGCCGGGGGACGGGTCGGCGGGCGGCCATGTCCGACCGGCCTCCATGCGGGAAGGGCGGACGGTCGGCCGACGACTCCGGCTGTGTGCCGGAATCTCCGCGACTTCCGTTCCATGCGCCGACTATCCTGGAACAGGGATCACCGCGAGTCCGTCAGCGGGCGGAACTGCCTGGACCGTGAGCTCCCGGGTGAGTGGGAGATCGGGGATGGAATGAGTCAGGGTACCGGCATCACGGTGCAGGGCGGCCTCCTGTACATCGGTCGTGACGTCTACAATCTCAGTACCATCACCAGGGTCTCCAGAATCGAGCGGAGGATAGGATTTCAGGGCGGACTCGGAGCGGCCCTGCTGGCGAAATGGCGGTGGTACCTGCCGTTGGCCGTCGGCGCCTTCGTGAATCTGCCGTTCCTGGGCGCGGGAGAGTTGACTTTCCCGGCCAGCATCATCCTCGTGCTGGCTTCGGTCCTCCTGGTCGTGGGCGTTCCGGCCGCTCTGGCCGGCGTCGTCCAGGCATTCATGGCAGGCGGGCGGGGGTACATACTTCACTCGATCGTCCTCGAGTCGGCGGGAGTCCCGGTGGAGGTGGTTGTCGGGCGCGATCCGGCCGCCATCAGCCATCTCGCCGACCTGATCGCGAAGGCGGTCGAGAACCCTCGAGCGAGCCAGGTGAACACCTACTACAACAACATCACCACCAGCATCGGCAGGATCGAGCACCTGGACAACCGCGGCGGGCGGCTCGGTTCGNCGATCAATCATCAGCACCNCGACCATCAGTAGAAGCCGCGGGCCGACGAAGGGCGGGATCCGACGATGGTGTCCGACCGGCACGATTCGCAGCCGAACTCTCTCGCCGTCAGTTTCGGGGATGTCGGTACCCTCGACAACCGGGGCGGGTTCCTCGGCGCGCAGGTGAACCTGGGGCCCGCCGGCGCCGAGCGCCCCCGGGCTGGGAGTCCGGCCGCAACACCGCATGCCGCGTCGGATGACGCTCGGGGCGCAGGTTCGGACGCCGAGGACGCGGGCGGCGATGCGGGGCTGTCCGAGGCCGAGATCTCCGAGCTGGCCACGATTTACAGTTCGCGGTCGTCGGCCGGCCGGCTGCTGGTGCGCGCAGGTCTTCCGCCGCAGCGGGTGCCGGAATGGGCGGGCGACGCGGCCGAGTTCTGGCGCGGTCTGAGTGATCTGNTGACCTTCGGTGTCCTGGTCGACGGCCGGCGGCGACTCCTGCGCGCGGCGCTCGACGACTTTCCCGCGAATCGCGTTCTGGCATCGGCTCCGGGAATCCGGCCCACTGGGCCAGAAGCGTAGGGCCTGAAACGGCCGCCGGCTCGGCAGGGCGCTACGCCGAATTTCGTGTGCTCGAACGGACATCGGTCCGAACCATACCTTTCTTTGCTGTTTATGTCCTATTTGTACTAGCGTCGCGGTCATGAAATCGTGGAGATGGAGACGGCGGATCGTNCTGCCCGCGATGGTTGCGGCGAGTGCGCTGATCGGCCTGCTCATAGTGGGCTCCCCGGCGCAGGCGGNGTCGTGTACGGCGCTCGGGGCCACCGGCGACGACGGATCGTCCGTCACCTGTGTCACCTACCCGACCTCGGGCGACACACGGCTGGTCGACCTCACCGTCCATTCCGCCGCCATGAACGCCAACGAGATCGTGCGGCTCCTGCTGCCGACCGGCTATGACCCGCAGACCGACCGAACCTGGCCGACGCTGTACCTGCTGCACGNCTCGGGCAGCGGGACGTCCGGCCACGTCGACTGGACCACCAACACCGACGTCGAAAGCCAGACCGCCGGACACGGCGTGATAGTCGTCATGCCCGACGGCGGGAACGTCGGCTACTACAGCGACTGGATCTCGGATCCGCAGAAGTGGGAGACCTTCCACCTGGTCGAGCTGCGGCAGTTNCTCGAACGCAATTACCACGCCAATTCCGACCGGGCGATCGCCGGCCTGTCGATGGGTGGATTCGGCGCGGTGTCGTACGCGGCCCGGCATCCCGACGACTTCAAGGCGGTGGCGTCCTACAGCGGCGCCCTGCACCCCTACGCCGACTACCCGACCATCAGGACGCAGGTGTGGTCGGCCGGCAAGGACGTCAGGACGCTGTGGGGCGACCCGACGACCACGTCCGGGGCGGCGGTCTGGCAGCAGCACGATCCGTACTACCTGGCCGACAAGCTGACCGNCATCCCGATCTACGTCTCGTCCGGCGACGGCACCAAGGGTCCGAACGATCCCGACCCCGGCTCCACCAACACGGAGGCGATCGTCAACGCCGAGAGCCAGGCGTTCACCCAGAAGCTCAACGACNCCTACGTCGCCGCGCACCCTGGGGCCAGCGGCGATCCGCTGCTCACCACCCACTTCTACAGCCCCGGCGTCCACGTCTGGAGCTACTGGACGCAGGAACTGCACGCCTCCCTGCCCCTGCTGTTCTCCGCGATCGGCGCGTAGCGGCGCCGTTCGTCCGTGGCCGCGCGGCGGCTGCCGACCAGGAGCTGGGCTTCTGTTGCTCCGCCGCCGGTCAGCGGGCCCGGGTGAGCTTCGGCGCAGGCCCGCCGTCAGCTCAGCCGGGCCGGTGGCGGAGCCGGGCGCGCGCCGCGAACCCGGCAACGAACGCGGCCAACGCCACGATTCCCACCGCAGCGGTTCGTCCGGGCGCATGTGGGTGCCCGGACAGGGCGGCGGGGAGGGTCGGCTCCACGCGGCGGCTGCCCACGGTCAGACCCCCGAGGCGGGAGTCGACGTCGGCCCCGATGGTGACCAGCGGGCCGGCCGGTCCGTGGACCTCGACCGTCATGCCCTCGGCGGCGAGGACGTCGGCGAGTTCCCGCAGGCCGGCGCGCCCCGCGGGAACGGATGCCGGCAGCGCGCCGGGCGGGAGGGCGGCGAGCAGGTCCCCCGCGACCGACCACAGCCGGCCGGGCTGATGGGTGGTGATCCGGATCCGGTCGCCGGACGCCTGGAGGCGCCCGCCGACCGGCCCGGAGCCGTCCTCGACGCTGAAGGCGACGTCACCGGAGAATCGGGCTGTCACTAGCGCGCGGCGCCGTTGGCGAAGGCGCCGGGCGAGTCGTTGTCCGAGGTGACGATCCGCAGCGTGCCGTGCAGGCGCCAGGTCGCGCGGGCGGCGTCGGGCCCGGTGTCCCGCGGAACCTCGACAAGCATGTCGACAAACTGGTAATTGATCGCGGCGCCCTTGCCGGTCAGGAAGGACCACAGGTCCTTGCCCAGATCCGTCCAGTCGATGACCGCGCGGTCCTTACTGGTCTGCGTCATGTTTACGCTCCCCGTAGATGTCGACCAGGCGCGGAATTCGCGAAGCTCGCGCCCATCTCGAAAGTACGACGGCCGACACCGAACCGCACCCTGAGGCGATGGGTCGAGCCCGCTCTTCCCGGTCCGCCGTGGCGGAAACCTGTATTCGGCCGGAGAACGGCGCGGGTAAGAAACGACATCACGGTCGACCGGCCGAAATGCGTCTCATAGCCGTGCGTGGGGGAATCGGTGGCGGGATCACGTCGGATCGGGCGGAGAGCCGGCCACCGCCGTCCAGCCATGCTCCAGCAGCGCGAAGATCCGCATTCGTGGGTGCTCCCATCGAACCGACAGGANAGCGATCACGGAAACCTCTGTCCAGGCCGCGCCGATCGCCGTCGTCGGCGCCGGCCCCGGCGGCCTGACCTGCGCCCGGGTCCTGCAGTGCCACGGCATCGACGTCACCGTCCACGACCTCGACGCCGCGNCCGATCGCCGTTCTCCGGGATGGGGGCCAACCTCGCGATGCTCGACGGCGCCGATCTTGCCCGAGCCATCGTCGCCTCTCCCGAAAGCCCCGACGTCGACGACCTGGACGCTGCCGTTCGTGTCCACGAGAACGTGATGCTGCCGAGGTCCGCGCAGGCCGCCGCCGACGCGATCGCCTCGGCCATCGCGTCCGACGCACCGGCGGGGCTGCTCGCCCACCTGGAATTCCAGCGGTAGCGACGCCGACCGCAGAGTGGATGGCGAGAGCGGTTCCGGTCAGGCGGTCAGCCAGGCACGGCGGTTTCGCGCCGCGGCGTAAATCTGCTCGACGTGGCCCGGCCGCCACACCGCCGGGAGAGCACCGTAGGTGGCGAGCTGGTCGTGCCGGATCGCTCGGACGTCGCGCAGTGAGGACTCCACGGTCAGCTTTGCCGGTTCGACGAACGCCAGAACCGCGCTGACCGGCACTGTGAAGCCGCAGGCGTGCGTCAGCACCTTCGCCGCCCGCTCGGCCTCCGCGCGGGCCTTTCGCACGTACGGATACGGCTGGCGACCCATCTTCACGGCCTGGTCACCGACCCAGATCCGGGCGCCTACATGATATTTCGTGTTGACGGTGAAGACCCCGCCGGGACCGATCAGCAGATGGTCGATGTCGACGCCGCGGGGGAGCGGCACGGAATGCAGCACCCGCCAGCCCCAGGGGATCAGCCGCTCCAGCTCCGCCGCCGCCATCTCCTCCCCGACCAGCCCCTTACGCCACGACTCCAGCTCCGAGGGGCGGCGGAGCAGGCGGTTCAGCAGGGCACGCCAGAAACCCGGCGTCAGCTCCTCGATCTTCACCCGGATCGCCGCGCCGGGCGGATTGTCGGCAAGGTCGTCCGCAGGATGCAGCAATTCTGCAGCACGCGGCGATGCGGTCATTGCCCCGGGGGCCGCCGTTGCGGTGGTGGACGGACTGACGGGGGGAACAACGGGCGTCGGCACAGTCCACGATGAGGACGTCGCCGGTATGGCCGGTGTCCATCCGGCCGACGGTGCGGGCGGCGCCGACACGAGGGGTGGGGCGGGCGGGGGTGCAGTCGCCGGTGCCGGTGCCGGTGCCGGTGCCGGTGGCAGGGGGCCGGTCGGGGCCGCTGGCCCTTCGCCGAGGTAGGGCGCGAGGACGTCGAGCACCGCATCCCGATAGGCGTCGAGCAGGACGTTGAGCTGATGGTTCTTCAGGTCGAACCAGGCGGCGCTCTGCCCGTCGGGAAGGTTCACGTACAGCCGGTGGTGTCCAAACCGACGCCACGGCGTGACCTGTAGCTCGTGCATGCCCGGTAGCTCGCTCATGGCTCTGCCCATTCCTGCCGACGAAGATGACGGATCAAGGCCGATCGACCGGCTTTGCCGCGCGGCGGATCGGCCGTCCGCGGAATTGGACGGCTTCTACGCGGTGCGGCCGGATCACACTATCCTGACGGAACTGGCTAATGCACCGGTTCTGCGACGCCTACCGTGCCCGGCCCCCGGTAAATCGTTTCGTGCTGGGCCGCTGACCAGTGCAAATATCGATGTGAGGTCGCCCCGGAAACCCTGGGGGCCGGTTACTCTTTGTGGTGGCGAATGGGGTTCTTCGTCACGCNACGTACAAGGCGCGGTGTGGCGGGCTGTGGTCCGCCGGGAATCGTGTCGCGGTTCCGCGGAACACCAAGATCGCTGGGATCGGGGCGATCTCGTCGGCCGGCGCGGGCCCACGTGCGGTGGACCTGGACCTGGACCTCGGCGTGGGCGTGGTGCGGAGCCGGGAGAGGGGCAGGGGCGCGCGCGGAAGGGGCGTTCTGGGAGAAGCTGGGACCAGCGCGGCCCGATCGGCGGAGACCGCGACTGTCAGGAGGCGGTCATCTTGATCCGGTTCAGCGTGCTGTACCCGAGGACCGAGGGTGCGACGTTCGACCACGACTACTACCGCGACAAGCACATCCCGCTGGCCAGCGCCGCGTGGGNCATCTCGGAGATCGAGATCGACCGTGGGTTGGACGGCCCGTACGTCNCCGCCTCGCACTTCCGGTTCGCGTCGATCGAGGAGATGCAGGCGGCGATGTCCCGCGGCGACCGGGCGGCGATCGTCGCTGACGTCGCGAACTTCACCACGATCACCCCGGTGATGCAGACCAGCGAGGTGACGGGCTGAGCGTGGCGACGCCCGAACCCGAGCGCGCCCAGGTCATCGCCGCCGTCTTCGCCGTCGCCTTCGGCGAGCTGATGGCGGCGGAGCCCGGGGCGTTCCGGCGGAAGTTCCGCAAGATGGCGGCGACGCCGTTCGCCTTCTACCGGGGCTCGGCGGCGTTGTTCTACGCCGACGTCCACGCCCTCGACGACCCCTTCCTCGACGAGCGGACCAGCCGGATCTGGATCCACGGGGACCTGCACGCGGAGAACTTCGGCACGTACATGAGCAGCAACGGCGTGCTCGTGTTCAACGTCAACGACTTCGACGAGGCCTATGTCGGGCCGTTCACGTGGGACCTGCGGCGCCTCGTCGCGAGCCTGGCCCTGCTCGGGCGCGCCAAGGCGCTCAGCGACGCGGTGATCACCCGGCTCGTTGAGGCGTGCGTGGGCGCCTACGCCGACCGGATCCGCGAGCTTGCCGAGGGCGGCGATGCGTCGTCGTCCGACCTGCTGACGCTCGCGACGACCTCGGGGGTGGTTCACGCGTTCCTCCAGCAGGCGCGGCGCTCCACCAGGGTGGGGCTGCTCGACGAGCTCACCGTGGTCGAGGGCCACGACCGTCGGTTCGCCCGGGGCGACGGCATCAGCCCGGTGGACGAGGCCACCCGGGCGGGCGTCCTCGCCGCGTTCGAGCGCTACGTGCCCACGGTCCCGCCGGACCGGCGCACCCGCCCGGTGTCGCTGACGGTCAAGGACGTCGTGCTGCGCCNCGGGGTGGGCATCGGCAGCGCCGGCCTGCCGTCGTACAGCCTGCTTGTCGAGGGGCAGACGGAGGCGCTGGACAACGACGTCGTCCTGTACATGAAGCAGGGACAGGTCCCGGCGCTGAGCCGGTTCGTCCCCGACCGGCGGATCGCCGACTACTTCCGGCACCAGGGGCACCGCACGGCGCTGTCGCAGCGTGCGTTGCAGGCGGACAGCGACACCTGGCTCGGCCACACGGAGCTCGACGGCNTCGGCCAGCTCGTCGCCGAGGTGTCGCCGTACGCGCAGGACCTGGACTGGTCGGAGGTGAACGAACCCGAGCAGATGCTCGCCCTGGTCGCCGACCTCGGCCGTTCCACCGCCCGGATGCACGCCGTCGCGGACGACGACAGCGAGCACGACCTGGTGAACTTCTCCACCGAGGACGCGATCCACGGTGCGATCACGNGCGACGAGAAGGCGTTCGTCGCCTCGCTGGTCGACTTCGCCCACGACTACGGCGCCCAGGTCCACCGCGACCACCAGCTCTTCGTCGACATGTTCCGCAACGGCCAGCTCATCGACGTGGACTGAGCGGAACATGGCGGACGACCCGCAGTCCCTCCCGGACGAGCTGCTCGAGGCGCTCGGCCAGGCGGACGCCTGGGCCGGCTGGGAGGAGCAGCCGGCGGACGTGCGGGCACTGTATGTCAGGTGGGTGTCCCGGCCGTGGCGTGCCGGCGAGCGACGTCTGCGGNCCGAGACGACCGCCTACTACGCCGCCCACGGGGCGCTGGACAAGGGGGTGCAACGCCCGCGGCTGTGGGAGGCGATCGCGTCGATCCTGCCCTTCTGAGCGACCGATCCTCGCCCGGCTGGGCGACGCGCGGCATCCTTCCCGTGCTGTTCCGCCCCGTGCCGGTTCCTCCTTGGCGGCCACATCCGGCCGCGAGCAGCCTCTCCTCTGACGGGGGCCGTCGCTCACGCGGGGCTGGCGCGCACGTACACATTGTCGGAATAGGAGTGGGCCCGGACGTCGAACGGTCCACCGCAGGTGATCATGACTAGCTGGCGTGGGCCCCGCGATCCGGCGAATGCCGCCGGATCGACGCCGCCGGCCTTGGCGCGGGCGGAGACCCGACTGACCCGCCACGCGGTCTGCTGCCCGCCTGCGTCGCTGGTGTAGACGAGATCTCCGGCGTGCAGGTGGGCCAGCCGTCCAAACGCGAACGGCGGCATCCCCCGCCAGTTCACGTGCCCGACGAGCGTCACCTCCCCGGAGCTGGCGTCCAGCGCGGCCGAACCGGACCACAGCCCGACCTCGGACGGCGCCCGCGGCGGAGTCAGGATGCCCCCGTCCTCGGTCGCCCGGCCGATCCTGGCGGTGACGCCGAGCGCCGGTATCCGGAGGCTGGATGCCGGCAGATCGGACTGGTGCCGCGGGATCTGGACCGTGCCCGCCCCACCGGGCCCGGGCGACGGCTCGGGCAGGTGCGCCCCGCCGACCTCGGGCAGCGGGGCGGCCACGGGAGCCGGTCTGGCCGGCCATCCCAGGACGACCAGCGCAATCCCGGCCACCATGATCCCGGCGAGGGTCAGGGCGCCGAGGACGGGCAGTGAGACGGCCGGGCGTCTTCTGGTCAGGGGTGACCCGCGGCGGTCGGCCGCCTGGCGGCGCGTTGCACCGGCGGTCGCCTCAACGCCGGCGTCTGGTCCGTCGGGCGCCGAGTGCCCCGAGCGCGGCAAGTGCGCAGCCGGCGGTGACCGTGCCGAGTACGACCAGCTCAAGACCGCTGCGCCCGGGTTCATCGGGCTGTCCCCCCGCCACGGCCACCGGCGGATGAGCATCCTGCTGGCCCCCCGGCGCCGGCGACGCACCACCGTGGCGCTGCGGGGAACCGGGCCCGGGCCGGCCCGGGCCGGTGCCGGGCCCGTCACCAGGGCCAGTGCCGGTGCCGGGGCCGCCGCCCGGGCCGGTGCCGGTGCCGGTGCCGCCGCCCGGGCCGGTGCCGGAGCCGTTGCCAGAGCCGGAACCGCCGGTCACCGCGCCGCCGCCCACGACGGCGCCGCCCACCGCGGGGCCATCGAGACCGGGGCCATCGAGACCGGGGCCATCGAAGTCGGGGCCATCGAAGTCGGGGTGATCGAAGTCGGGGTGATGGGGAAGGCCGCCGGGGAACCCGGGTAGCCACGGCGGGGGCGGGAAGACGACGATCGGTTTGACGGTCGGGATCGGCACGCTGGCGAAGGCGGGCGGCGCGATCACCCGCCCACCCTGAGCGGCTGCGGACGCGTTCGCCACGTTTTTGACGACGCCCGCCGCGACATCCGCGGGGGTGATCGTGTGCTCGGGAACGGTGCAGGTCACAGCCTGCTTCGGGAGAAGCGACCTGGCGGGGCAGCGGACCGGGCCCGCCGTGGGATCGCTCACGGTCACCGCGGACACCACCGTGTTCCCGGTGTTCGAGACCGTGATCTTCCAGTGCACCCGGTCACCTGGACCGATCCTGCCGTCGGAGTCCGCGTCCACCACGGTTCCGCGCTTGGTGGCAGCCAGCGCCGGTGTTCCCAGGACGATGAGGCNGACGGTGGTCTGCGCCGAGCCGCTGTCCGCCCTGGCCGGCAGTCCCGGCAGGACGGCCATCATCACCAGCAGCACGGTCGTCGTCAGGACCGCTGACAGCGGCCGGTCAGGGCGACCCTTCGGTGCCGCCGGGGCGGCCGGGTGGCGACGAAGCGGCCGACGGCCGATCATGACGTCGTGGCCNCTGTCGNGCCCGCCGAGTCCAACGACGGTCCCGTCATCACAAGCTCCCCACCCAGCGTCACGGATTGTTACTCAGAGTAATTTGACGCGGACGTGGCCCGTGGTCAAATCGGCGGTGCCAGGGGCGCGGTCGAGGGCGGTCCGGCCCCGCGGCGGGGGAGCGGCTGGCCGGCGCGACCGTGTCCTCGCCACCGGCAGCTCCGATGACGCGGTGCACCTGTGGCGGGTCTCCGCCGACCGGACCTCCCTGAGCCCGTTCGGCCAGCCGATGGCCGGCGACGGCCCGGTGTGCTTCACATCCGACGGCTCGCTCGCCGCGGTCGCGACTTCGACGCCCTTAACCTGTGGAACCTCACCGGGCCGGACGCCCCGCGCCCGCAGGGGACCGCGGTGCGGGGCCACAGCTCGCTCATCGAGTCGGTGGCCTGCTCCCCGGACGGCCGCACCCTGGCCAGCGGCGGCCAGGACAGCGTCCGGATCTGGACCCTCGCCTGAGCTACCGGGTCGGCCCGCGGGTCAACCGGCGGCGACGACGCTCCGTCCGTGGCCCCAGCCCCGGCTGTCGAGGTCGGTCAGGACGCGGATCATGTCGTCGTTGGTCTGCCGGGTGGTGGCCCGCACCAGCTCGGTCAGGGCGGGGCCGGCCTTCTCGGGAGAACCGCAGTCGAAGGGCGGCTGCGGGTCGTATTCCATGGCGAGCTGGGCGATTTTCGCGACGTCGTCGCCGAACATCTGCGCGAGCAGCGTGAGGCCGAAGTCAAGGCCGGCGGTGACGCCGCCGCCGGTGATCCGGTTACGGTCGATCACGACACGGTCGTTGACGTTCTCGGCGCCGACCAGGGCCAGCACGTCGCGGCCGGCCCAGTGGGTGGCAGCCCGGTAGCCCCGCAGCAGTCCGGCGGCGCCGAGGAGCAACGAGCCTCCGCAGACGGCGGTGACGTAGCGGGCCCGCGAGCCTCGGTCGGCGAGGAAGGCGAGGACGTCCTCGTCCGCCGCAGCGGCCTGGTCCCGCCCGCCGGGGACGAACAGGACCTCGACGTCCGGCGGGCAGTCGGCCAGGGTCGTCGTCGGGATCACCGCGACGCCGGTGTCGGACATGACCGGGTCGAGCGTCCGCCAGACCAGATGCACCTCCATGACGGGGGCGAGAGCGGTCTGCGGGCCGATCAGATCGAGCAGGGTGAGCCCGGGGTACAGCAGCATCGCAGCCCGTGGCGGGGTGGGCGTGTCGGCCGTGCGATCGGTCATCGACAACTCCTCTGGTTCAGCGGTCAACCGCGTAATACGGGGCTGGCCCGTCTCCCGACCCCGGAATGGGGGGTCGGTGCCGACGCTATCGATGGGGTGCGGCGCCGACCGCCGGCCGGCGTGACAATGTTCGACGGGAAATTGCCAGCCTGATCGATGGCCGGGCGGCGCGTCCACGGCGAGGATTCAGTGCGCCGCCGCCCAGGGGCCGTCGCCGTCGTCCGATACGTCTCGCTGTACTCGCGCAGATAATCGCGCCACTGCTCGGGGGTCGTCAGCGCGGGTGCGGCCAGGGGCGCGTCGCCGTCGGCGAGATTCGACAACCGCCGGCATACCGGCGGCCGAGGTTCAGCGCGCCGCCGCCCAGGGACCGACGCCACCGACACGGTTGATCGAATAGCGCAGGACGAACCCGTCGCCCCTGGGGCCCGGAAAGTCGGCGTCCGGGTTCACGTAGACCTTCGTCAGGCTGTTCAGCAGATCCAGGGCGCCCCCGGCGGTGACGGTGGCCGTCGCATGCAGGACGGCGTACTCGGCCAGGAAGGCTCCCGGCACCCGCGGNGCGTCGAAGGAGANCACAACGCGGGGATCGCGCTNCACATTGCGCACCTTCACGTGCCGGCCCAGATGACCGCTGACGACGTCGTCACCGTCCAGCCCGATCCAGATGACGCTCACCTGGGGACTGCCGTCCGGATTGATCGTCGTCAGGTGCGCGAGCGGACCACTGGAGATCAGGTCACGGAGTTCAGGTGTCANCAGTGTCATCGCCCGATGCTCCCATCCACGACGATCAGCCTAACAATCATCGGGACGTTTCCCGTGCATTGACGGGTGCGGCGCGCCCGCATTCGAGAATGTGCTGGTCATGCGGGCACGATCCGACGGCGCGCACTCCTGCGTCCTGCGGCACGCGCCCTGCGGCACCATTTTCGCTCAGCCGGCCTCGGGGCCGGTGGCGACGGGACGGTCGGGCAGGTTCGACCACTGGGACCAGGAGCCCGGGTACAGCGCCGCGGGGTGACCGGCGATGGCCAGCGCCGCGACCTCGTGGGCGGCGGTCACGCCCGAGCCGCAGTACACCCCGACGGGCTGCTCGCCGGTGACACCGAGCGCCGCGAACCGGCGGGCGAGCTCGGCGGGGGAGCGGAACGTCCCGTCGGCGCCCAGGTTGTCCCCGGTCGGGGCGCTGTGCGCGCCGGGGATGTGCCCGGCGACCGGGTCGACCGGCTCGACCTCGCCGCGGTAGCGCTCGCCGGCCCGGGCGTCGAGCACGATCCCGTCGCGGGCCAGCGCCGCGACCCCGTCGGCGTCGAGCGTCGGCAGCGCGCCGGGGACGAGGGTGATGTCCCCGGGCGGCGGCTGGACCGGCTCCGTCTGCAGCGTCCCGCCCGCGGCCGTCCAGGCGGCGAGCCCGCCGTCGAGGATCANCACCGGCTCGACCGAGGCCCAGCGCAGCAGCCACCAGGCCCGCGCCGCCGACATCGCGCCCGAGTCGTCGTAGACCACGACGGTGTCCCCGGTGGACAGCCCCCAGCCGCGGGCGGCCCGCTGCAGCGCGGCGACGTCCGGCAGCGGATGGCGGCCCTGTGCCGNCACGGGCGGCGCGGCGAGCTCGGTCTCGAGGTCCACGAAGACCGCTCCGGGGATGTGCCCGGCCAGGTAGCCGTCCCGCCCGGGCGGACCGCCGAGCTGCCAGCGGACGTCGAGCACCCGCGGGGGCCGCGCGGAGTCGAGGAGCCGGACCAGGTCCGTCGCGGAGATCAGCACATTGCTCATGCCCCGGACGCTACCGTCCGGGAGGCCGGCACCGCGCCGCCCGCCGGACGGTCGGCGGTGCATGCGCCGGGTGGCGGGTGGCGGTTGGCGAGGCGGCCGGCGACGGGGTCGCGCCCGTCCGCCGGACCGGATGCTGATTTGTCGCCCGAGACGGATCCGTGCGAGGCTCGGCGCGATGGCGATCGGGGTCGAGGGGGTGCGGGTCGGGCACTGGACCGACCCGGTGGGCGTCACCGGGTGCACGGTGGTGGAGCTGCCGGTGGGCACGGTCGCCTCGGCGGAGGTGCGCGGCGGGGCACCGGCCTCGCGCGAGCTCGACGCGCTGGCGCCGCAGATGGCGCTTGCCAGCATCGACGCCGTGCTGCTCACCGGCGGGTCGGCGTTCGGTCTGGCCGCCGCCGACGGGGTGATGCGCTACTACGCCGAGCGTGGCCGCGGCGTGCCCACGAGCGGGGGACCGGTGCCGGTCGTCCCGGCACTGGCTCTGTTCGACCTCGCCGTCGGAGCGCCCACCGCCCGGCCGACCGCCGACGCCGGCTATCTGGCCGCGCGGGCGACCGGCGGCGAGCAGGTGCTGCGAGGCCGGGTCGGCGCCGGCACGGGGGCGTACGCGAGCCAGTGGCGCGGGCCCGAGCACCGCCGCCCCGGGGGGCTCGGCCACGCGCAACGGTGCCGCGGCGAGGTCAGCGTCGCCGCGTTGTGNGTGGTCAACGCATTCGGGGATGTCGACCACGGCGGCGATCCCGTGCCCCTCGACGCCGCCGAATCGCAGTGGCGACCGTTCGATCTTGCGGCCGGGCGGACCCACACCACGATCGGAGTGGTGGTCACCAACGCCCGCCTGGACAAGACGAGCTGCCTGCTGGTCGCGCAGGGCGCCCACGACGGGCTGGCGCGGGCCATCACTCCGCCGCACACCCGCCTCGACGGCGACGCGTTCGTCGCCGCGGCGACCGGGCGGGTCGAGGCCGACGTCGACCTCGTCCGTCTGCTCGCACTGGCGGCCGTCACCGCCGCCATCCGCTCCGTCGACCGCTCACCCTGACCTGGGTGCCTGCCGGTCGCCGGGTCGCGGCCGTGATGTGGCCGTGTCGCGGACCGAGGGATCCTGCCGGGCGGCGTGGTCCGGCGGCCGTTCCAAAGGATCGTCGGCCCGAAGGGGTCCTGCTGTCGGGGGCTCAGTCACCAGCCTGGGGCCGGGGGAGACAGACGGTTCCCGCCCGGCGGTCCCATGCCGGGCTCGGCCGAGGAACCGGCCTTCCGGACGCTGGTCCGGGGCGGGGCGCCGTCGATGTGGCAGAGGGCCGCCTTCCCGGCGGCCACGGCGTGGCTCGGCCCGCTTTCGCGGTGGCGCGGCCGTTCTGAGCGGTGGGACGGTCAGCGAGTGGGGCGACGACGCCGCTGGTTGTGCCGGACGGGGGTGGCCGCGGGCCTGCGCCGGTTCGGGGCGGCCGGCTGGTCGGCGAACGGGAAGACAGCGTCCCGGGAGGTCGCGTCCCGGGTGGTTACGTCCCGGGTGGTTACGTCCTGGGAGGCTGCGGCCGGGGCTGCCGGCGGAGCCTGGAAGACGAGGCTGGCGACCTGGGTGGCCGCGATCGGGTGCGCGCTGGCCTCCGCGNCAGGCTGGGCGAAGTCCGGGATCCGGAAGGGGCGGGTCGTCGGCGGCGGAAGCTCACGCCTCGGCTGCGACCGGGCCGCCCGTTGCGCGGAGAAAGGATGGATCGATGAGGTAGCGATGGGGGTGTCTCGCTTTCGAGGACGGATCGTCGGACGACGATCGGTATTGCGACCACACCCTGGAGCCGTTGGCCGCGGCGCGAAGCCTGCGTGCCGATGGAACCTGTGGGCGGGTCGTCAGAGCCGGTACATCCGGCTGAAGGGGCTCGGGATGCGTTCCTGCCGGGAGCCGAAATCAACATCCACGGAGGTGTCTCCAGTGACCCCGATAACCCGGCCGAGCCCGTACACGTCATGCGTGACGCGGTCACCGACCGAGAACCNCTCCTGCGCGGGGACCGCCGGAACCTTGAAGGGGCTGTTGGGTAGGCGACGTCGGGGCACCGCTGACTCGGTCATCACCTCCAGTATGCACGTCCGCGCGGGGATGGCCAGTCGCCGCCCGCCCCGGGGCCGGGCTGTCGTCCATCGATGGCCGGAAAGGGGGCGTACGCACGGCTAGTCTGGGTGCTGTGGAACGCGGGCCGGCGGGGGGNCGGGCCCATCCGACGCAGGACCTCGGTGCCCGGATGGTCGACCCCGTCCGCCTGGCCGCGGTCCGTGGGTGTGGCCTGCTCGGCTCCGACCCGGAGGAGCCGTTCGACCGGCTGACCAGGCTGGCCGCGATGATGCTGGACGCCCCGCTGGCGATGCTCACCGTGGTCGATGACCGCCATGCCTTCGTCAAGTCCCAGGCCGGCGCGACAACCCTGGCCGGCGCGCTGTCCCAGGCCGGCGTGCTGTCCCAGGCCGGGGTGGATCCGGTGGNCCGGACCGGCCGGTGCCGCCCGCTCGCCGCGGTGTTGTGCCCGTTGGTCATCGACGCCGCCGCGCCACTCGCCGTGTCCGACACGGCGGGGGACGCCCGCACCCGGGACAACCCGATGGCCACCACGCTCGGCGTGGCGGCGTGGGCCGGCCATCCGGTCTTCGGCCCGGACCGCCAGATCGTCGGGGTCTTCAGCATCGCGGACGACCATCCGCGTCCGTGGACCGACCGCGACCGCACGATCCTGGAGACGCTGTCCGAGGCGGCCTCCGGCGAGATCGCGCTGCGGGCGACGCTCGCGCGCGCCACCGAGCTGGCCCGCACCCTGCAGGCGAGCCTNCTGCCGCCCCGCCTGCCCGAGGTGCCCGGCCTGGACCTGTCGGCCCGGTACCGGCCGGCCGGCGACGGCTCCCAGGTGCTCGGCGACTTCTTCGACGTCTTCGACACCGGACCGGCCGGCCTGGGCGTCGTGCTCGGCGACGTCGCCGGCAAGGGCGTCGAGGCGGCCCGGGTGACCGCCCTGGCCCACTACACGATCCGGGCGGCAGCGAGCCANAGCACCAGTCCCGCCGCCATCCTCGGCCAGCTCAACACGGCCCTGCTGACGCAGCGCCCGGACAGCGAGCGCTTCCTGACCGCCGCCTATCTGGACGTCCGCAACGCACGTTCGGGCCGACGGCTCACCCTCTGCTCGGCCGGCCACACCCCCGTCCTGCTGCGCCGCGCCGACGGTGACGTGCGGCCGGTCGGCGTGCACGGCCTCGTGCTCGGGCTCTTCGACGACGCCGAGCTGGTGGACACCCCGATCCGGCTGGACCCGGGCGACATGCTCCTGCTCTACACCGACGGCGTCACCGAGGCGCGCCGCGGCCGCGAGCAGTACGGCGACGATCGACTTCGTTCCCTGGTCGGCGCCCTCGGCCCGGTCACCGCCGCACGGCTGACGGCGGCCGTCGAGGCCGAGGTTCTCGACTTCGCCGAGGGCGCACCGCACGACGACATCGCCATCCTCGCGCTCGGACTGCCGAGCGCCCCCGGCTCCCCACCCGCCCGGCCAGGGGCCAGCGTGGCTGGGCGGGTCGGCCCGGGTCCTGGCCCTGCACCGGTAGGTCCTGGTCAGGAGGGTGGCGGCTGCGGTGGAGGTAGCGCGCCCTCCTCGTGATCGAGCTCGTCCTCGAGCAGGCGCAGAGAGGCGTCGGACAGGTGACCGGTGTCCCGCCAGAGCTGCAGCTCGTCGCGTTCGGCCTCGATCATCGTGCGGCGAACCCGGCTGAACGCCTCCGTGAGGCTCGCGGTGGGGGGCCGGCCGGCGTCGGCGCGTTTCAGCGCACGCAGGCTGTCCTCACTGCGCCGCTTGCGCTCCTCGGCGACCGTGCGCAGCCGGAGGATGAGATCGTCGGGAAGCTGGCCGCGATCATGGAGGACGGCCAGGGTCCGCAGGCCGGCGTCGGCCGCCGCGACCCGGGCCCGGGCACGCTGCCGCCGGCCCTCGTCGATGTCGGGCCGCACCCCCAGCCGGTGCAGGACCGGTCCGAAGGTCAGCCCCTGCCCGACGAGCGTCACCAGCACCGCGACGTAGGCGCAGAACACCAGCAGGTCCCGATGCGGGAAGCCGGTCCCGTCGATGGACAGCGGGAGCGCGAAGACCGCGGCGAGGGAGATCACTCCCCGCATCCCGGACCAGGACAGCGCCACCAGCTCGCGGGTCGAGAGGTACGGATGGGGGGACAGCAGGCGCAGGCGCGTCAGCGGCGTCTCGGGGGCCGTCGGCGCTGCGGGCGCCGCCGGCGCTGCGGGCGTCGGCGGGGGCTCGTGGGTCGGCGCTGGCTCGTGGCTCGGCAGGATCGTGGGCAGCAGCAGCCACAGTGGCCGGACCAGCACGACCGCGCCGACCGTCACCGCCGTCGCGGCCGCGACGGTCGAGCGCGGGTAGTCACCGATCGCCGGGATGACCGCCGCGAGCTGCTGGCCGATGAGCAGGAAGACGAAGCCTTCCAGCAGGAGGTCCACGAGCCGCCACACCGCGCGCGCATGCAGCCGCGCGGGCCCGGAGAGCAGGCTGCGGGACTGGGAACCGAGGATCAGCCCGGCGGTCACCACCGCGAGGACCCCGGAGGCGTGCAGCTCCTCCGCCGGCACGTAGGCGGCGAAGGGCGTCGCCAGGGAGACGGTCGTCTCGGTCACCGGATCCTCGATGCGCCNCCGGAGCTGGCCGATCAACCAGGACACGGCGAGGCCGACGGCGAGCCCNCCGACGACTGCGAGCAGGAAACGGCCGGCGACCAACGGGACGTCGAACCGTCCGTCGACGACCGCGGCCACCGCCACCGTGTACAGGGTCAGGGCCGTCGCGTCGTTGAAGAGGCTCTCGCCCTCGATGACGGTGCGCAGCCGGTCCGGCAGGCCGACGCGGCGTCCGATCGACAGGGCCGACACCGCGTCGGGCGGCGCCAGCGCCGCCCCGAGGGCGCAGGCGGCGGCGAACGACAGGCCGGGCACCACGGCGACGAGAGCCGCCCCGATCACGACCGCGGTGACGACGACGAGCAGAACGGACAGCGACACCACCGCGCGCAGGTTCGCGCGGATCTCCACCAGGCTTGAGCTCAGGGCGGCGGAGTAGAGCAGCGGTGGAATGATCAGTGCGAGGACGAGGTCCGGTTCGAGCCGCACGGTGGGCCCGGGCAGCAGCGCGTAGACCGCGCTCGCGACGACCAGCAGCACGGGCGCCGGCAGGCCGAACCGGCGTGCCGTGAGGGCGGCCGTCACCACGAGCGCGACGCCGAGCAGCCCGAAGGCTATCTCTCCCAGCATGTGCCGCCCGCCGAGTATGCGTCGCCCCACCAGCACCTGCCGCCCCACCAGCACCTGCCGCCCACCCGGCACGTGCCGCCCCCGGTGGTACGCGACCCGCGCCGACGGACTCCGGCGGCGCGGCCGGGACCGTCAGAGATCAGGACGGCCCTCGGTCAGCCAGGCCTCGACGTCACGCGCCCGCCACAGGACAAAGTGGCCCACGGAGTGGATGGGGGAGGGGAAATCGTCACGGGCGCACAGCCCACGGGCGCGATGTGCCGAAATCGACAGCCGACGAGCGATATCGGCGGTCGTCCACAGATCGTCTACCGCCATAGCGCCATGCTATGCGACAACGGCACGCCCCGGCGCCGCCTCGGCGCACGCCCCGGCGCCGCCCAGGGTTGCCCTGCCCCGCCCGCGCCGGGCACCACGGACGGGCGTGCACGGCACCGCGGAGGGTCGGTACCGCTCGGCGTACGCGCCGCATGCGGGTACGCTTGCCCACGTTGCTCTTCTTGGTGTCGCCGGTCACCTTCAGGATGGCACGATCCATCGACCGGAGCGGATCCGGTCGGCGGAGATATGNGGCGCGTCGTGTGGATGCGCCGCGGCAGGAACAGTGAGGAGCGACTGTGTCAGCAGGAACCGTGAAGTGGTTCAACGCCGAAAAGGGCTTCGGTTTCATCTCGGTGGACGGTGGGGGCGGCGACGTCTTCGTCCATTTCTCCTCGATTGTGAGTGAGGGCTTCAAGTCCCTCGACGAGGGGCAGCGCGTCAGCTTCGACATCGAGCAGGGCCAGAAGGGCCTGCAGGCCGCCAAGGTCCAGGCGATCGGGTAGCCAGGCGGCTCTCACGGGCCGGTCGTCCCACGGTTCCCGGCCAGACCGGGAGCGCCTGGACGGCCCGCTCGGGCAGGCCGCGTGCCCACCGGCTCACGCGGCCCGCCGCTCGCCCCGTCCTCGCGGCGCCGGCTACCAGCTCCCGGGCCCTGACAACCAGCCACCTTGGTTCGTCAACAAGGACGACCCGCCGATGCCGAGCCATTCGGCGAACAACAGCCTGACCGCACGCAGATGATCGTCGACCGGACCTGAACCCACCAGCCACTGCCTGACCTCGGAACAACCCCGCGCGGTGGCGTGGAAGTACCGATGATTGACCTCGTCTGCCTGGGGCTGGATCTCGTGTGGCTCGATCAGACCTNGCCTCTCGAGGACCGGGAACGCGNTCAGGGTCAACTCGTCGAGTTGCTGGGTCCACAGCCGACCGATGATCCCGCGGGGAAGGAACGCCTGGCGAGCCAGCCACGGCGTGCTCGGCTGGACAGCGAGGACGGCCAGCGTGAGCCACTCGACGGCGATCAGATCACGCCCGGGGTCGAGGGTCAGCCCGGCCCTGGGTGACAATGGCAGTCGGGCGTCCTGGGCATGCAGGCCGATCGCGATACGAAGATTCTGACCCGTGTTGGCCGACGCGGAGTGCACGCTGTCGGGGCGGAAGGCCACGGCGTCGCCGAGTTCGAAGGTCGTCGTGCGCCACAGCGGCGCGAGCACCTCCGCCGGCGGCGGGTTTCCCGTGTTGACGAGGACCTCGCTGTGCATCGGATGGGCCACGGCCACCTCCGCGGGTTGATCTGCCATGCGGTGCGTTCCAACCGCAAGGGCAAGCGTGCCGTCGCCCTCGTCCGCACGAGTCAGCGGTATCCACAGGTTGAGATGCTCGTCGGGCGCGCCCGCGCCGAGCATGTACCAGCCGTCGCGATGCACGCGATCGGGGTCGCCCGGCACCATGACGAAGACTCTCGTGAACCGCCAGATCGCCGGTCGGCGTCCCCACATCGCCTCGACTGCCCTGCTGGCGATGCCCGTGGCCACCACCAGCTCCTCACAGGCGGCCGTCAATCCGTCGCGATACCGATCGAGACGCCGATCGAAGCTCGACGCGTCCCCGCACCAGGCGAACCGGTCCTTCTCNCCTTCGACGACCGCCACGTGTCCGTCCGCCACCAGTGCCTCGATCAACGGCGTTCGCAGCCTGCGCAGCACCTCCGGTTCCAACACGCCGCGGCCGACGAGGTGGCCCTCTCGGTCGTAGACCTCTGGATCCGCGCGGTCACCCGCGGAGATCTCGTAGGGCAGCGCACCAAGCGGAGTGATCATTGTGCCTTCTGGTGGCCAGCGTGCGGGTTCAGGCGGAGCGGTGCAGGGCGGCGCCGACGAAGGCGAGCTGGGCCGGGGCGACCGAGCGCCAGTAGGCCGGGGTGTGCCCGCCGGGGCCCAGGCTGTGTTCCTGCGGGCGCAGGTCCGCGACGGCCTGCCGGGAGACGGCGGCGAACGGGTCGGCGTCGCCGCAGTCGATCCGGTACGCCACCCCCGGCGCCGGCGCGGTTCCCAGGATCCGGTGCGCGGCGAAGTCGGCGGCGGAGTCAAACGCGCCGGGGGCGCTGGCGCCGTAGCTGCGCCACATCGCCGGGCTGCTCGCCGCCGCCGCGACCACGAGGTCGGGATGGCGCCGGGCCAGCAGCAGCGCGCCGTAACCGCCCATCGACCAGCCCAGCGCCGCCAGCCGGACGGTGCGCAAGCCCGCTGCGGCCAGCCGGGGCCGGATCTCGTCGAGGATCATCGCCTCCGGGTCGTCGCCGGTGGCCCGCCGGTGCCAGTAGGTCTCGCCGCCGTCCACGGTCACCAGGGCGAACGGCGCCACGCCCGCGCCGATCGCGGCCGGCAACANGTGGTCGAGGCCCAGCAGGCCGACGGCGCGGCGCGCGTCATCACCCCGGCCGTGCAGCACGAGGCACACGGGCAGGCCACGCCCGCCGCCTGCNGGAGTGACGGTGACCATCGTGACCGGCCGCCGCCGGGCCGCACTGCTGAACGTCGTGGTGGTCACCACGGCCGGACCGATGGCCGGCTCCGACGACGCCGCGGCCGGTGACGCCACGACCGGTGATGCCGCGCCGGGTGCCGCGCTCTCGCCGCCGGCACGCGGGTCGGCGGGGGGCGGCGTCCAGCCTGCCGCGGCAGGTCCGTCCGCGGGGGAGGATCGGCCGACGGCGCCGGCGGCAAGCCCGCCGGCGGCGAACCCGACGGCGACGGCACCGGCCGCCGCGACCGGTGCCGCGATCACCAGGGCTCGCCGGCTCGGTCGCATGGCGCCGATCATCTCATCGGGCATCGCGGGCGTTCACAGCCGAGGGCAGGGGGGAGTAGCCCTCGACCCCGGCGCCTCCGCGAGGCGGCCTACGGCCGCGGTCAGCCCTCCAGCGGGCGGGACGCGCGCGGGTACGCCTCGTTGTCCTTCCACATCAGGAGCTTGACCGACCTGTCCTCGACGAACGCGTTCCAGGCCTTGATGAACGCCGCGAGAATCTGGCGCGTCTCGGCTTTCCGCTGCTGGGCCGCCTCGCGGTAGAGGCGCTCGCGCAGGGCCAGGATCGAGCTTCCGGGGGTCAGGTTCNCGCCGTCCAACAGCGGCCCCCAGAAACGAGCGGCCGACTCTGGTGCCGCCCGAGCGATGATCCAGTATGCCGCGGNGGCAGTGGAGATGGTCACAGGCAGGGTGCGCTTGAGCGCTCGTGCCTGTTTGACGGCCGTGTGCAGGCTCTCGCCGTGGTCGTCGACGAACGCGGAGACCTGAGCAGGAGTTCCGCGCCGTAGTGTAGTGGTACGTCGCCCCAGCGTGTTGTTGGTGTAACCCCAGCAGAGCTGGGCTGTTGCGGCAATGTTGTTGGGATCTCCCACTCCCTGGAGCTGGAGGATGTTGCCGATGGTCCGTTTCGCACCCAGGTCCATGGTTTCCTGGGCTTCGGGCGCCAGGCCGACGACTATGACGTAGGGCAGAGCGACGCCCGAGCGGGCGATTGCCTGGAGTCGGTGTTGCCCGTCCAGTAGCACGCCGTTCACATCAAATCTCAGCGGGTCGCCGTTNAACTTCCACTCGCCTCGGATCATCTCGCTGGAGTATCCGGCCTGTCGGTACGAGCTGGCGGTGCGGTTGTGGATGTTCCGCTCGCCTAGCCAGTAGGCCGCTAGTGCCGGCGTGACGACTTTGATCATGGTTTCGGGCGCATCGCTGATCGTGAAGTCGGGGTCTGGCGGCTGAAACTGTAGGTCGGTGGTCATCCTGCTCTACCTCTCCATCCTGAGGTCGGACGTCCAGGACGGGGCCTGGCGTCTGTGGCTTTGCACCGCATCGTCCGTCGGGCCGCGAAGAGCCGGGCGTCGCAGCCGCCGTCGAACCGCGTCATGCTGCGAGGGGCTGGCGCATCCCAGTCTTCTTCGGTCCGACTGCCCCGGCATCCGCTATTGCGCACCTTCTCCAGCGCCGGGCCGACGGGGGTTAGCAGGAGTGCCTCGCCAAGTGCGAGCGGCGGCTGGATGGCCGCTTGTGGTAGCGACATGGGAAAGGAGCGTAGTCCGCCTCCTCTGCTGCGATGTAGCCGCCCCTGTCGTGACCCGTCGCCGTCGACCCGAGCTCCGGTTGGCGGCGATCCTGATTGCTGGGAAGAAGATTTCTGACGGCAGGAGGGAAGTCTGGCGTGGGTCTCCGGCGGCAGGGGCTAGGTGCCGGCGCGGGTGACTGATTAGCCGTGGTGTCGAAGGTTTCGCGAAGATGACTTCGCGACAGAGCGCTAAGTCAGATGTGGCCTGTCGAGGACTGGCGACGAGAAGTATTTTTCTGATCACTCCTCTCCGGGAAACAAGTGACGGTCTCGCCGTGGCGATCCGTCGGCATCTGCAGCAGCGATCGCGGCCGACCCTGGCGCGCCTCAGAGGATCGGGTCGGGGCTGATGGGGCGGCCGGTCGCCCGAACCGCTAACGTAAGTCTATTTTTTTCCTTTATGGTCCTCCTCACTCTCTGGCTCAGAACCGTGTCGGTGAGGGACCGTGGTCGGGTGACCGATGATGACGACGACTGGGCCCCGCCGCCCGTGCCCTACGGTGGCGGCGATCCGGCGGTGGCCGCCGCCGAGGCGCTGGCCGAGGCCGAGGCCGCGCTGCGGGCCGGCGCCTGGNGCCCGGACCCCGACGAGATCGACGCGGCCGTGACCATCCTGCACCGGATGGATCTCGCCCGCCGAACCCCCGACGTCCCCCTGCGGCGGACTGTGCACCGCGCACTGGACGAGACGTATCCGCAGCTCACCGTCTGGCGGGCCCGCCCGCTGTACCTGTACGCGGCNGTGAAGACCGTCCAGTTGCTTGCCGCGGGGCCGCCGACCGGCGCGAACACCGTGGCCGCGCAGGCCGCCTGGGAACGTCTCGGCGAGCTGTTGGGCGACCTGACCGCGGACGTCCAGGCCGGCCCCTGACCGGGGCGCCGGCAGTCACGGGAGGTTGGCAGCTACAGGACGCCATCGACGGCAAACATCGCTAAAGGACCGATATAGGCATAGCATTCCTGGTGACTCTCGGTGGGGAGGAGATGACATGTCGCCAGGTCGGTCGGGCGTGNCGGCCGCAGCTCAGGCTCAGGTCGAGGTTCAGGCCAAGGTCGAGGCCCAGGTCGAGGTCGAGGCCCAGGTCGAGGTCGAGGCCCAGATCGAGCCGTCGGCGTTCGGCCAGGCCGTCCTGATCGGCCTGGAGATCGACGGAGTCCAGCGGCAGATCCAGCACCTGACCGACCTGCTCCGCGAGCTGCGCCGCAGCCGCCGGGCCTGGGAGGCGGGGGCGCGAGGAGAACGCGACGTCGTCCGGGTGCTCGTCGGGATGGACGACGCCGGGTGGCGGGTGCTGCCCGACCGGCGGTGGCCCGGCACCCGCCGCGCCAACATCGACGTGCTGGTGGTCGGCCCGGGCGGCGTCTTCGTGGTGGACGTGAAGAACTGGCGCGAGGTCAGAGTCGAGCACGGCCGGTTGTGGCGGGGCGACGAGAACGCCGAGGACGAACTGCGCAAGCTGACCGATCAGACGGCGGCGGTCGAGCAGGTGCTGGCGGACGCGGGCCTGCCGCCGACCGAGGTGGTGCCCCTGCTGGTCCTCGTGGGACGGCGGGGCACCGAGCAGCTCGACCGGGTGCAGGTCACCGGCGAGCTCGATCTCACCCGTGACCTGGTGCGGCGCGGCCTGCGGCTGGAACCCGCCGTCGTGGAACGCGTGCTGGCCTGCCTGGACGAGGCGTGCCCGCCGATGCAGGACGCCGCCGTGGCCGCCTCCCCGACCGACCTGCCCCGCCGAGTGCGCCCGTCGCGAGCCACCCGCACGCCCCCGCCACCGTCCGCTGCGCCGCCACTGCCCGCCGCGCCGCCACCTTCCGCTGCGCCGCCACCTCCCGCTGCGCCGGCACTGTCCGGCGTGCCGGCACCACCGGCCGGGCGGGCACCGGAGGTGGACGGGCTGTTCAGCCGCGACGAGCTGTGGCGGGAGCTCGTCGACGCCGCGGCTCGCGAGCCGATCGAGACGTGGATGACCTGGCTGCATCCGATGCAGGCCCGGCTGGTCTGCCGCCGCTCGTCCGGGCCGGCGCGCATCCGCGGCGCGGCGGGCACCGGCAAGACCGTCGTCGCGCTGCACCGGGCCAAGTACCTGGCCGCCCGCGGCGACCGGGTGCTGGTCACCTCGTTGGTCCGCACCCTCGGGCCGGTGAACCGGGCGTTGCTGGCCCGGATGGCCCCGGAGCACGTCAACCGGATCGAGTTCACCTCGGTCGACGCGCTCGCCGTTCGCCATCTCGAACAGCGGGGCGCGCGCACCCGCTACCAGCGGGGGATCGCCGAGAACTGCTTCTGGCTGGCGTGGGGGCGCGTCGGGCTTGCGTCGGTCCTGGGCCGTTGCGGGGTGGAACCGGGATACTGGCGCGACGAGATCGCCACCGTCATCAAGGGCCGGGGCCTGACCGGTTTCGAGCAGTACGCCGAGCTTGCCCGGGTCGGGCGCAGCATGCCGCTGCAGCCGACGCACCGGCGCGCCGTCTGGGAGCTGTACGAGCACTACGAGCGGCTGCGGACGGCCCGCGGGGTCCTCGACCGCGGCGACGTGCTGCTGCTGGCCCGCGACCTGGCGAGGGAGCACGCCGGCGACGAGTTCGACGCCGTCATCGTCGACGAGGTGCAGGACCTGACCTGCGTCGGCCTGCAGTTCCTGCACGCCCTCGTCGGTGACCGGCAGGACGGCCTGCTGGTCGTCGGGGACGGGCAGCAGTCGGTCTACCCCGGCGGGTTCACGCTGGCGGAGGCCGGCGTGTCCGTCGTCGGGCGGTCCACCGTGCTCGCCCGCAACTACCGCAACCGCGAGGCGATTCTGCGCTACGCCCAGCAGGTCGTCGCCGGCGACAGCTTCGACGACCTCGACGTCGCCGGTGAACGCGGCCGGCGTCACGTCGAGATCGACCGTCCCGGCGGCGAGGTCGACGAGGTCGCCGTCACCGGCCAGGCCGAGCAGGTGTCGGCGCTGCGCGCGGATCTGGTCGACGCCCACGACGGCCGCGGGGTCCGCTACGGCGACATGGCCCTGCTCACCTCGACCAACGACGCGGTCGCCAGCTGGCAGCGCCTCCTGACCCGGGCCGGCATCCCGGCGGTGTCGCTGCTCGAGTACGACGGGACGACGTCCAACGCGGTCAAGGTGGGCACTTATCACCGGGCCAAGGGCCTGGACTTCGCCCGCGTGTACATCCCGGACCGCAACCGCTTCCCGCGCCCGCGGCGCGCGACCGAGTCGGACGACGCCTACCGCGAACGCGCCGTGCTGGAACGCCGCCAGCTCTACGTCGCCCTCACGCGGGCCCGCGACAGCCTCTGGGTCGGCCTGCGGGAGCCGGTTGGTGCTGGCACGAGTGTGGGCGCCGGCGGGGGCAGCCCNCCACGTTGACGACAAATCGTCGCGCACATAGCGTGTGAGCGGCGTCACCTGTCGGAGCGGATGGGAGGTCGGTCGGGTGCGGGACCGCGTGGCGATCGTGACGGGTGGCGGGGGCGGCATCGGCGCGGAGGTGTCGGTGGAGCTCGCCCGGCGCGGCGCCATCGTCGTCGTGCTGGACAGCGGCGACGGCCTGCGCGGCGAGCCGCTGGGGGAGCGCAGCGCCGAGCGGACCGTGCGGCGCATCGAGGCTGCGGGCGGCCGGGCCGTCGCCGCGCCGATCTCCGTCACGGACGCCGACGCCGTGCGCGGGCTCGTGGCGGAGACCGTCGCCCGGTTCGGCTCGTTGGACGTCGTGGTCAACGCGGCCGGGATCGTGCGCTTCCCCCGCATCGGCGACGCCGCCGCCGAGGTCGCCGCGGACGACTGGGCGGCGCTGCTCGGCGTGCACCTCGGCGGGTATCTCACCCTGCTCGCCGCCGCGCTGCCGCGGATGACGGCCGCCGGGTACGGCCGGATCGTCGGCGTCACCTCCGGCGTCGGGCTGGCGCGAACCTCGGTCGACGGCCCGGCCTACGGCAGCGCCAAGCGGGCCGTCGCCGCCCTGACCTGGCAGCTCGGCCCGGTCCTGCCCGCNGGGGTCGCGGTGAACGCGCTGTCGCCCATCGCCGCGACCCGGATGGTGACCGAGGGTCTCGTCGCCGCCGGCGCCGATCCGCGCGGCCTCGACCTGTCCGCGATGCCGCAGCCGGAGCACATGGCCCCCGCCGCCGCCCGGCTGGCGAGCGAGGAGTTCGGCTGGTGCCGCGGGCGGGTGCTGTTCTCCGCCGGTTCCGAGCTGTCCCTGATCGCGCCGCCGCGGCTGGTCGAGGCGGTGGCGACGGGCGGTGCGGGCGCTGCCGCCGCCCTGGGCGCGCTCGCGCGCCCGGTGCTGGCGCCGGCCCACGCGCAGCAGCGCTCGACCGGCGGCTCGAACCCGCGCTCCGCACCCCTCGCCGCCGTACCCCCCGGTTCGGCGGGGCCGAGCGGTTCCGCGGAACCGGGCGTGCGGGCGTGCCTCGTCGTGGGCGATGATCGCGCGCTCGCCGACCAGCTCGCCGCCGCACTCGCCCCGTGGGGCTACACCACCGCCGCGGCGCCGGTCGGCGTCACCGGGACCGACGACGCGGCCACCGGCTTCGCCGCCGCCGAGCAGGGCCTGGGCCGGGCCGCGGCGACCACCGCCGCCGGGCTCGGCGCCGTGGTGGTCATCCACGGCGCCGACGCGACCAGCCCCGGCGGGGAATCGGGCGGGGACTGGCGTGCGATCCTCGCCAGCCACGCGGGGACGGCGGCGACGATCCTCGGGCATGCCGCGTGGTCCCGCGCCGCCGCGCGGCACGTGGCGGCGACCGGACGGGCGCTGCGCGTCGTGCACGTCGTGCCCGCGCTGAGCCCCGGCGGCCGCAGCGCCGCCCAGGCCGTCACCCAGCTCGCCCGCTCCGTCAACGACACCCCGATCATCCCGACCGCGTCCAACCCCGGGCTGCTGGAGTTCGCGGTCAGCGCGGAGAGCCCACACCCGGCCGACCGCGTCGGGCTCGTCGAGCTGGTGGCGAGCCTCGTCGCTGCGCCGGACACGGCGGCGCTGGCCGGCGCCGAACTCGTCGTCCGGCCCGGCTGGCTGGGCCTGCGCGCACACCCGGCGCCGGCCGTCACCGCGTCGCTGGCCGGGGCCGAGCTCGGCCCCTGGACCGACGACGTGCTACGCGACGCCCTCGCACCGTTCGGCTGATCGCCCCGTGCACCGTTCGGCTGATCGGCCCCGTGCACCGTTCGGCTGATCGGCTCCGTCCCCGGGAGGCTGCTGTGGAACATCCGCAACGGGTCGTCGACGCCCACGTCCACCACTGGGATCCGGCGCGCACCGACTGGTACCCGTTCCTCGCCGCCGCCGACACCTCGCTCGCCGCCGTCGGCATGCCCGCTGCCGACCGAATGCGCCGCCCGTTCGACCAGCCGACGTACCTCGCCGAGGCGGGCCACTGGAACGTCGAGGCGTACGTGCACGTCACCGCCGCGCCCGAGCACTTCGTGGGCGAGACCGCCGAGATCGCCCGCCTCGCCAAGGCCACCGGCCAGCCGCAGGCGATCATCGGCGGGGTCGACGGCCGGGACGGCGCGGCCGGGATCGTGGCGCAGCTCGACGCCCAGGCGGGCGCCCCGGGTTTTCGCGGCGTGCGCGCCAGCGCCGGTCTCGACCTCGACACGGACACCGGGCACACCCTGCTCGGCGCGCTCCAGGACCGCGGCCTGGTCTACGACCTCGTCGTCCATCCGGACGGGATGCGGGCGGCCGCCGCGGCGCTCGCCGCGTTCCCGGACCTCACCGTCGTCGTCGAGCACGCCGGCTGGCCGCTGGCGGAGGACCTGGAGCACGCCGCGGCGTGGCGCGACGGCCTGGCCCGCCTGGCCGCGCTCGGCCCGCGAGTGCACCTGAAGCTGTCCGGGCTGGCGATGACGCTGCATCGCATCGACGCCGCGTCGTTCCGGCCGTGGGTCGCGCACAGCCTGGAGGTCTTCGGTACGGCCCGCTGCTTCTTCGCGTCGAACTTCCCCGTCGACGGCATGTTCGGCAGCTACGACGACCTGTACGGGACGTACGCGCAGCTNGTCGACGAGCTCGCCGCCCCGGCCCGCGACGGCCTGTTCGCCGCCAACGCCGCCCGGGTCTACCGCTGCTGAGCGGAAGAGGCGGCGGGACGGTCGGCGAGCAGGTAGGTCGTGNCCGTGGCGGCGGCGGTGACGGTGAGGACGGAGGGCCAGGCTCCGAGCTTCTTCGCGAGCGGGTGGGCCGCCCCGAACGCCGCCGTGTACGTGCCGAGCAGCACGCCCGTCAGCACGGGACCGCGCGAGCGCAGCCAGCTGCGCCCGCAGACCGTGCCGGCGANGGCGAGGACGACGCCGGCGAGTTCCCGGCGCCCGCTGAGACGGGCGGCCGAATAGCCTCCGACGAGACCGGTCGCGACGACGGGTGCAGTGGGTACCGATGCCATACCGGGAACGCTACGCCGCCGCCGGGCACCCGCCGGGGGCCCAAGGTCGTGCCCGCCCGGGACCGGCGGCCCTGCCGCGGCGGCCCCCCAGCGGAAACCGCTGGCCGCGGGCGTCCCCGCCAGCCCGTCGCCGACGAGGTTCCCGACGCGCCCGGCGAACCGTGTTGACGTTCATCACGCCGGGGTGAGCGCCGACCCGTCCCCCGCCCGGGGGCGCCGGTCAGGTGGAGAGGCGGTCGGTGGTGGTCGAGGTCGCCGCGGACGAGGTCAGCGTGCGCGGGCCGAGGAGCTTGGCCATCAGGTGGTCGGCGACCGTCTCCGCCGGGTAGCGCGCCGGGTTGTCGGCGGACACGCAGGTCGGCAGGCACTCGACGACCGCGTCGTGGTTGCCCTCGTGGAAGAAGGCAATCGAGCGGCGCAGCGCCGGCCCACGCTCGGCGGCGGGAGGCGGCACTACCCGGTGCAGCGTCGAACGCCACCGGTCGTTCGTCCACCGGGCGAGCAGGTCGCCGATGTTGACGATGAACGCCCCCGGCTCCGGCCGCACCCCGTGCCATGCCCCGTCCGGGCCGAGGATCTCCAGGCCCGGCACGTCGTCGGCGAGCAGGATCGTGCAGGCCCCGTAGTCCGTGTGGGCGCCCATCCGCAGCTGGCCCGGCGCCGCGTCCGGCGAGCCCGGCTGGCGCAGGTACCGGTTGGCCCGCATGACGTTCGGCGCCCGCCCGGTGCGTCCGGCGAAGTAGTCCTCGGGCAGGTCCAGCGCCTGGGCGAACGCGGACATCAGCGTGGCGGCCAGCCGGGCGAGCGCGTCGAAGTACGCGACGTACACCGCCCGCATCCGCTCCGGGCGCGCCGGCCACAGGTTCGGCGCGAACATCCGGTGCGCCTCGGCCTCGTAGTAGGCGTCCCCCGCCGGCCAGGCGTCGACGCCGATGTTGAACGCCTCGAACATGTCCGGCAGCGCCGTCTCGGCGCCGAGGCTGTAGGCGAGCGCCTCGCTGCCGAACGGCGCGTAGCCCCGGTTGACCTCCGGCCCCGGCGGCAGCAGCCGCGCCTTCTCCTCGACGGGCAGCTCGAAAAACTCCGAGGTGACGGCCAACGTGTCGGCGATCAGCCCCGCCGGCACCCCGTGCCCGACGATCTGCGCGAACCCCACCGTCCGACACACCTCGTCCAGCCGCCGCGCCACCGCCCGCCGCTCGGCCGCCCGCTCACCACCATCGGCCCCGCCGTTGTCTCCGGCGTTGGCCCCGGCGTCGGTCCCAGCACCGGTCCACGCACCGGTCCACGCCGAGATGTCGACGACCGGCACAATTCCCTCGCCCACGCCGACGGTCGGCCGGACTCCGGGGGCCGGTTCCGCGGCTGATGTCGGCCTGGCGGCCCTGCTCGGCTCCGCATCGTCCGCGCCCTGGATCGGCATCGGCATCCCTCGACTCATCACCCGGCGTCCTCGACGTCGAGCACGTTAGGCCCCCCCCATTACGTCCACATGTCTCCGACCACGAGCATCAGCCGCGCAAGAGCACCCCCGCCGGCATGGCGCGGTTCGCCGGAACCCCGTGCTCACGGGCGCGGTTCCGCGGTTCCGCGGAACCGCGGAACGTCGTGATCGTCAGGTTGAGGCCCGGATCGCCTTGTAGCCGCGACCCGGCAGAGCGGGCGGCGGCGAGGAGCTCACGGCCTGATCATCGCAGCTCATTCAGGGACCTTCCGCCACGGCGCGGGTTCGATCGGCGTGGGACGGGCCGGGACGGGGTCCCGGTCCCGTCCGCGGTGGCGCCGCGGCCGGGACCGGGGGTGGGATGCGGGCGGGGGCGGGGCGCCCGCGTGGGGGTCAGCGGCCGAGCGGCTCGGCGATCGACTGGCCGGCGGCACCGAGGGCGGCGTCGAGGGCGGCGTGCCGGTGGTGCAGGCCGGGCTCGTTGCGGCCGAACACCAGCTCGGGGCGCACGCCGGTCGCCATGGTCCGCTGGATGTCGCTGGCCAGGACGTAGTCCTCGTCGCGGACGGTGGCGTGGGCGTACTCGAAGATCTCGTCCGCCGCCTTCCGGTTCCCCTCGTCGCTGAGGTCCATCGGGGTGGCGTTCTGGTGGAAGGTCACCGAGTGACCCGGTCCGGTGCCGGGGTAGACCCGGAACACCTCGCCGTTGGCCACGGTGCACGACAGGACGATGTTCGGGAACAACGCGTAGATCACCACGAAGTTGTGCAGCGGCTCCCAGCTCTCCTCCGGCTGGTCGGCGATATCGCCGATGTGGCGCATCGGGAACACCAGCCGGTGGTGCGGGCCGTAGGAGTCGAACAGCGCGCAGTTGCTCCGGGTGAACAGGGCGAACGTGTCCTTGTGCACGGTCGCGAAATGATAGTTCTCCGCGAACGTGTCCAGCGCGAGCTTCCAGTTGATCGGGAAATCGAGGGTCTTCTCGCCGATCGGTGCCCAGTTGCCGATGTTCCAGGACTCGAGCTCCGGGCCCAGATCGCCGAGGTGGGCGCCGATGTCGAGCGGCCCGGCGTCCGGGCGCAGGCCCACCCACAGGAAACCGGAATGCTCGGCGGCGGGCAGCTCGGTGAGGCGGACGCCGCCCGCCATCGTGGCGGGGAAGCCCTCCCGGCCGGGACCACCGGTGAAGCAGCCGCGGTTGTCGTACGTCCACGCGTGGTACGGGCAGACGAACCGCTCGGCCTCGCCGCAGCCCTGCGCGACCGGCGCCTGACGATGGGCGCACACATTCTGAAAGGCCCGGACAATGCCGTCCGACCCGCGGGTCAACAGCACGGGAACGTCCATGACGGTCTTCGTGCAGTAGCTTCCCGGGTTCGGCAGCTCGGACCGGTAGCCGACGAGCTGCGGCGAGTTCAGGACGAGTTCCCGCTCCTGGTCGAAGCGTTCCCGTTCCGTGTACACGGCCGCCGGTTGACGCCGCTCCTCGGGCGTCATGTCCGTTGTCTTGTCGGTGACGATTTTGAGCGCCCGTCGAGTCAGGTCGATGAGCTCGTTGCGGTCTATCGGATGCCTCCCTGATGCGGCGGACATGCCTTGGAGAACCCGCCGTACCGGCGGCCCAAGATCATATGTCCCGGTCGGAGGAAATCNTATGTGGCCGTCTTCAATGGCCGATGCTCCGGGATGAGTCGTCATTCCGACAGCAGTGGAGGTGTCGCAGGCCGTGATGAGGCGGAGATGGTGGCTGGACGTGACNCCGCCATTTGTCGTCGAGATGTTGCGGAGAGTCGTCATCGGATCGGTGTGCGGCGGACCTGCGTAACCCGGCCGAGCTCGGGCAGGGCTGCCAGGAGGGTCCGCGGACGGAGAGCAGCCCGCGGGCCGGGAGCGGCCCACGGACGAGACCAGGCCGCGGACGACGAGCAGGCGGAGAGCACCCGAGAACGGCTGAGAGAGGAACACGCTGATGACGAAGGATCTCGCTGGCACCCGGATCGCGTTCCTGACGGCGCCCGAGGGCGTCGAGCAGGTGGAGTTGACGGAGCCCTGGGAGGCCGTCCGGGAGGCCGGGGGCGAGCCGGTCCTCGTGTCGACCGCACCCGGGAAGATCCAGGCGTTCCGCCACCTCGACCGGGGCGACCGCTTCGACGTCGACGAAACGGTCGACCAGGCCGACCCCGCCGCCTTCGACGCCCTGGTCCTGCCCGGCGGCGTCGCGAACCCGGACTTCCTGCGCACGCATCGCGACGCCGTCCGGTTCACCCGGGCCTTCTTCGACGCCGGCCGGCCGGTCGCGGTGATCTGCCACGGCCCGTGGACGCTCATCGACGCCGAGGTCGTGCGCGGGCGGCGGATCACGAGCTGGCCGAGCGTGCGCACCGACCTCGTCAACGCCGGCGCCCACTGGGTCGACGAGGAGGTCGTCATCGACGCCACGGACGCGAACATGCTGATCAGCAGCCGACGCCCGGATGATCTGAAGGCCTTCTGCGCGGCGATCGTGGACCACGTCCGCCCCGCCGACCAGCAGAACACCCGCCCGGCCGGAGCCGGCCTGTCCGACGCCGAGGCCGCGCGCGAGGTCGCCGGGCAGACGTCCGCCGACCGCCGCGCCGCCGACGTGTTCGCCCGCGAGTCGGGCGGCGCCGCCGGCGACACCGAGGCCGCCCGCGCCCCCGCCGACGAGCTGCGCTGACGCCGCGATCAGCCTGGCGCACGGCCGGTCGGCCACCGCGGCCGGTCGAGGGCCGCTGCCAGTCGGGCGCGGCGGCCAGGAGGCTGGGAAAAGCGTCGCGGTGCGCGGGCGTTGCATTGTCGCCAGGCCGCTGGACGGTGACATCCGCGTCGGTATGGTGAGGGTAGGTGTGGTGACGCCGGAGCGCGCTAATCCGGGTGCGACGAGTACTGAAGGGCAGCATCGCTATGCACGACGGCGGCGGTTCCGTTCCGCCGTTCTCCGACGTGATGGCGGTGCTGCGGCGGCGCACGGCCGCGGTGCACACCCGGCTGGAAAACGCACTCGAGCTGCTGTCACCTGACCTTTCGGTCAGTCGTTATCGTGACGTCCTGATGCGGATGTACGGCTTTTACGAGGCGCTGGAGCCGCGGCTCGACGACATGCTGACCGGCGCCGGCTCGCCGCTGCCCGACTGGCCGTCGCGGCGAAAGGTGCCGCTGCTGCGCCATGATCTGCGGTTGCTCGGCGTCGACGAGGCGGCCCTCGCCGCGCTGCCTCGCCCCCGGGTGCCGGCGGTCGACGGCGTCGCGGCGGCGATGGGCGTGCTGTACGTGTTCGAGGGGGCCACGCTGGGCGGCCGGTTCATCGTCCGCCACGTCGTGACGACGGCGGTGCCGCCGGGGGCGACGGCGTTCTTCGGCTCCTACGGCGACGAGGTCGGCCGGCGCTGGAGCCAGGTCCGCCACGCGATCCGCGCCGCGACGGCCGGCGAGGCGGCGCGGGTGGAGGCCTGCACCGGCGTTGCGGCGGCCCTGTTCGGCGCCCTCGAGGCGGAATTCGCCCGGTGAGCGGCGCCGGCGAGTTCCCGGAGATGCCGCCGCCGGAGCCCGTGGATCTGACGAACTGCGACCGCGAGCCCATCCACATCCCGGGCAGCGTGCAGCCCCACGGCGTGCTGCTCGCCGTCCGCGCGGACGACGACCTCACCGTGGTGCAGGTCTCCGCCAACATCGCCGAGACCCTCGGCCGCGAGGCCGCGGCCACGATCGGCCGGCCGCTGCGCGAGCTCGTCGGCGACGCGGCGGCGAAGGCCGTGCGGGACGTCGTGCGGACCGCGTTCGACCTGCGTGGGGCAGGCCCGGTCGACCTCGTCGTCGGCGACGGTCACGACCTGCGCCGCTACGACGCCCTGCTGCACCGGGTGGGCGAGCAGGTCGTCATCGAGCTGCAGGCCGCCCGCAGCACCCGGCCGCTGTCCTATTCCGGCACCTATGCGCGGACCCGGCAGTCCGTGCTGCGGCTGAGCAGCTCCAGTTCGCTCACCGAGCTCTACGACGTGGTGGTCGAGGAGGTCCGGCGGCTGACCGGGTTCGACCGGGTGATGGTCTACCGGTTCGACGCCNCCTGGAACGGCGAGGTCGTCGCGGAGGCGAAACTCGACCGCCTGAACAGCTTTCACGGGCTGCACTATCCGGCCACGGACATTCCGGCGCAGGCCCGCGCCCTCTACGAACGGTCGTGGCTGCGGCTGATCCCGGACGTGGACTACCGGCCGGTTCCGCTCGTCCCGGCGGTGAACATCGTCACCGGTGGGCCGCTCGACCTGAGCGACGCCTGGCTGCGCAGCGTCTCGCCCATCCACATCGAATACCTCCAGAACATGGGCGTCACCGCGTCCATGTCCATCTCGCTGCTGCGTGACGGCCGGTTGTGGGGGCTCATCGCCTGCCATCACTATTCCGGCCGGCACGAGCCCGGCTACGAGATCTGCGCCGCCGCCGAGTTCCTCGGCCACCTGTTCTCGCTGCGGCTGGTCAGCCGCGAGAACGAGCAGACCCTGGAGTCGACGCTGGCAACCCGCGAGGCGCTCGACCAGATCCTCGTCGAGGCGCAGAGCGGCGGCGCCCTGCTGGTCGACGTCCTGACCTCGGGCGGGCCGAACCTTGCCGACCTGATCGACTGCGGCGGCGTCTCCGTCGCGATCGACGGCGAGTACCGCACGTTCGGCGCCGTCCCGCCGCGCGAGGCGCAGCGAGCGGCGTTCGACGCCCTGGGCACCGAGGGCGCCATCCTCGCCTGCGACGCGCTGCCCCGCGATGCCCCCCACATGGCCGAACACCGCGACGTGGCCTGCGGCATCCTCGCCTTCCGGCTCTCCGGGGACGAGGGTGTCGCCTGGTTCCGGCCGGAGACCGTCCGCACCGTCGACTGGGGCGGCGACCCGCGCAACAAGGAGCTCAACGCCCGGGAGGGCGCCGGGGTGCGGCTCAGCCCGCGCCGGTCGTTCGACCGCTGGCGCGAGGTCGTCCGCGACCGCGCCCGTCCCTGGTCGGCCCACGACCTCGCGATCGCCGCCGAGCTGCGCCAGCACCTGCTGCGGCTGGTCTACCCGGGGGCTCGGCGCGGCGCCGACCTCGCCCGGCTGATGCAGGAGAGCCTGCTGCCCGAGCGCCTCCCGCCGATTCCCGGCTTCGAGATCGAGGCGTGGTACGACCCGGCGGCGGCCGGGCGGGTCGGCGGCGACTGGTACGACGCCGTCCCGATGCCCGACGGGCGGGTGGCCCTCATCGTCGGCGACGTCGCCGGCCACGGCGTCGCCGCCGCCGGCACGATGGCGCAGCTGCGCAACGCCCTGCGTGCCTACGTCGTCGACGTCGACCCCGCCGACCCGCGGCCCGCCCGCAGCGTCCTCGACCGCCTCGACCGGCTCGCCGCCGCCCTGCTGCCGGAGGCGATCGCCACGGTCGCCGTCGCCGTCACCGACCCGGTGACCGGGCTCGCGCAGATCGCCTCGTCCGGTCACCCGCCGCCGGTGCTCCTGTCGGCCGTGGGGGAGCCGGTCGTCGTCGAGGTCGAGATCGCCCCGCCGGTGGGCGCCGCGATCCCCGGCCTGGCGGCCACGAGGCCTCCGGCGACGGCCGGCGAGGCCGTCGATGCTCCTGGCGGGTGGACGGCGCGGGTGCGTCTCGCGCCCGGGGACGCGCTGGCCCTGTTCAGCGACGGACTCACCGAGCGGCGCACCGAGGCCCCCGACGTCGGCATCGAGCGGCTGCGCGCCCAGGCCGACGGCGCGGCGGCCGCCCACCCGGACCTGCGCGGCCTGGGCGACTCGCTGTTCCGGACCTGCCGCGACCCGGACAACGACGACGACGCCACCCTGCTCCTGCTCCGCCGCCGCCCGCCCCACCAGCCCTGACGCCGGCCGCGAGAGCTACCAACGCCTCCATCCGGGCGCCGTCGTCCCCGCCACCTGAAAGGATTGGCGGCGGCAGGATCGTGCCGGCGACCCGGTCGCCGCGGAGGTGACGACAGCGTGCATGCGCGCGTGCGCCGCTCTTCCGCGACCCGGGCCCGGCACCCGACGGAGGGGAGCATTCGATGGTCGACTTCAAGGGCGCGCTCGGCAAGCTCGGCGACCTGGCGGAAGAGCACGACGACAAGATCGACGCCGCCGTCGCCAAGCTTGGCGACGTGGTCGACGACCGCACCGACCACAAGCACACCGACCACATCGACCGCGCCGTCCGCGAGATCCAGGACCGCACCTGACCTCGCCCCGCCGCCCCCACCCCGGGGGCGGCGGGCACCCGGCCCACCGATCGTCAACAATCGGTCGCCGGTCACCCCCCGCCATGATCGACGCAACGGCGGGTGACGCAGGTTCCGTTGCTCGTCCGCCGAGCCGGGTAGGAACACGCTGTGAGGTGAGGAGGAGCCGCCATGTCCGCCGCCGCTGCCGACGCCGTCCGCGCGGCCTTCGCCGCCTACCGGGCCCAGGATCGCGAGCAGGCCGCCCGCCTGCTCGCCCCCGAGTTCACCTTCACCAGCCCGCAGGACGACCATCTCGACCGCGACGCCTTCCTGGAGCGGTGCTTTCCGACGGCGGACAGGTTCGTCTCCCAGGAGATCCTGGCGCTCGTCGAGGCGAACGAGGGCGGTGTGTTCCTGCTCTACGAGTACGAGCTGCGCACCGGTGAACGGTTCCGCAATACCGAGTTCAGCACGGTGCGCGCCGGCCAGCTCGTGTGCACGGAGGTCTTCTTCGGTGGCCGGGTCGGCTGAGGGCGTGCTCGACCAGGACGACGGCGGGGGGCACGGTCGAATGGACGTCACGGGGAGCGTGCAGGTCGACCCGCAGGACGGTGTGGCGGGCGGGTCCTGCCCGTTCACCGTCGAGCAGCCCACGATGACGCAGCGGTGGGCGGAGCTGACGTTCGTGCACTGGGCGTTCGAGCCGGCGGTGGTGTCGCGGCTGGTGCCCGCCCACCTGCGGGTCGAGGTCCTCGACGGTGCCGCCTGGGTGGGCCTGGTGCCGTTTCGGATGCGGGTCGCGACCGCGGGCGGCCGGGGGCTCGGGCCGGTGACGACGTTCTGCGAGACGAACGTGCGGACCTACGTCGTCGATGCCGCGGGCCGGCGCGGGGTGTGGTTCCTGTCGCTGGACGCCGCGCGGCTCGGTGCCGTCGTCGTCGCGCGCACGCGGTTCCGGCTGCCGTACTTCTGGTCGTCGATGGCGCTGACCCGGGTCGGTGACGAGATCACCTACCGCTGCCGCCGGCGGGCCCCGCGGCCGGTGGCGGCGGAGAGCCGGGTGCGGGTGCGCGTCGGCGCGCCGCTGGCCGCCGCCGATCTCGGCCCGCGCGAGCACTCCCTGACCGCCCGCTGGCGGCTGTTCAGCGCCGCCGGTGGGCGGTGCCGGCACGCCCAGGTCTGGCACGAGCCGTGGCCGCTACACCGCGCCGACCTGCTCGACGTCGACGATCACCTGCTCACCGCGGCCGGGCTGCCGCCTCCGATCGGCGACCCGCTCGTGCACTACTCGCCGGGCGTCGACGTNCGGATCGGCGCACAGCGACCGTAATGTTGGTTCCGCGCCCACCGTCCGCCGGCCGCGCATGGGGCGATGTCGAGCAGGGACGGGCAGCGTGGACGTGGACGGCGCCGGGGCGGACTACCGCGAGGTCTTCGAGGCGGCAACCGGCCCGGCGGCCGAGGGTGCCGGAGCTCGGGACGCCGAGGGCTGGATCCGGGCGGTGCTCGAGGGGGCGCCCGCGCCGGTGCGGTGGTTCCTGCGGGCCGGCTGGCGGTTCGTGCTGGGCCTGCGGCTCGGGCCGGTATCGTCGCCGCGGCACGTGCTCGGCTGGCCGATCGTGGCGCGCGAACCGGATGTGGTCCGCCTGGCCACGGACTCGCCGCTGGTGTCCGCCGAACTGGTCCTGCGCGTGCGGCCGGCGGCGATCAGCCTCACCACCAGCGTGACCTTCACCCGGCGGGCGGCCCGCCTGCTGTGGGCCGCGGCCCTGCCGCTGCACCGGCTGTCGGTGCCGCGTCTCCTGCGCCGCGCCGTCGCCGCCTCCCCTGCCTCCCCTGCCTCTCCCACCCCGTAGAACGAGTGGTTCCCAGGCGGAACCGCCTGTTGGTGCTTGCGTGGCGGGGGGGTCGGCGGGAGGCTCGTTCGGGAGAATGTTCCGTTCGGCGTGATTGTCACGTCCAGGGGTAGTCCTCGGGTCTCGTCCGAGGTGAGGGTCGACCGCCATGCCGTTCGGCCTGGCTCGAGGGGGTGCGCGGTGGCTGTCCCGTTCCAGGCCGATCCGGACCGGCTGCGGGCTCGGCTCGCCGCCTGGCTCGCCGCGCATGCCGCCGGCGCGGGGGATGGCGGCCCGGCGGGTGCCGACGCGGCGGATGGCGGCTCGGCGAGTGGCGGCCCGGCGGGGACGGCGGGCGTGCGGTGGGAGCTCGGGGAGCCGACCGTGCCGTCGGCGCAGGGGTTCTCCGGGGAGCTGGTGGTGCTGCCGGCGTCGCGGATCGGGCCGGACGGGCGGCGGGTCTCCCGGCCGCTGGTCGTGCGGATGGCGCCGCGGCGGTTCCGGCTCTACCCGTGGGACCGGTTCGCCGAGCAGTGCCGCGTCGCCGAGATCCTCGCCCGCGACACCGACGTTCCGGTGCCGCCGGTGTACGGCCACGAGCTCGACCCGGAGGTGCTCGGCGCGCCGTTCGTCGTCCTCGGCCGGGTCGACGGCGACGTGCCCGCCGACCTCCCGCCGTACCACATGCAGGGTTTCATGATCGAGATGTCGCCGGCCGCGCGGGCCAGGGTCTGGGACGCGGGCCTGGTCGCGATGGCCGGGATCCACCGGCTCGACCCNCAGCGGCTCGGGCTCGGCTTCGCGGGGCAGCCCGAGTACGGCCCGGTCGGAGCGGTCCAGCAGCTCGCCGCCTACGAGCGGCACCTGGAGTTCTTCGCCGTCGACGAGGCCGCGCGGGGCACGGTGGACGACGCGCTGGCCTGGCTGCACGGCCATCCGCCGGCCGAGCGCCATCCCGTCCGGCTGGTGTGGGGGGACGCCCGGATCGGCAACATGATCTTCCAGGGGGAGCGGGTCGCGGCCGTGCTCGACTGGGAGATGGTCTCCCTCGGCCAGCCCGAGACCGACCTCGGCTGGTTCCTGCACCTCGACCGCCACCTCGGCGAGGGCGTCGGGTTGGCGCGGCTNCCCGGCCTGCCGGACCGGGCGGCGACGGTGGCCCGCTACGCCGAGCTCCTCGGCCGGCCGATGGAGAACATGGAGTACTACCTCCTGCTCGCCTCGCTGCGTCACACCCTGCTCGCGGCCCGGGTCACCCGGCTGATCCGCGAGTACGAGCTGCTACCGCCGGACCTCGTGCCGCCGATCGACCAGTTCGCCNCCCGGCTGCTCGCCCGCGTGCTCGACGAGGCCCGCGCCGGCGTGGGCTCGGGGGCCGGCTGACGCCCGGCGTGGCAGTCCGTGCATGGGCTGTCCAGTCTTTGTCAGTCCAGGCTTATCAACCTAGCCTGATGAAATGCCCTCGGACCCCGATGCTNAGCCCGGTGACCAGCGTGTTGTCCAGCCCGATGACCTTCACGATGTTCCTCCAGATGTCCGTCAGATCGCCGTCGCCCTGCGGCTGAGTCTCGGGATGCTCGTGCGCCGGCTGCGCCAGTCTCAGCCGGCGGGGGAGCTGACGATGCCCGAGTCGGCGGCGTTGGCCCGCCTGGACCGGGGCGGGCCGGCCACGGCGGCGGCGCTCGCCCGGCTCGAGCAGATCAGCCCGCAGGCCATGGGCGCCACCCTCGCGGCGCTGGAGGCCCGCGCCCTGGTCGAACGCCGTCGCGACCCGGGCGACGGCCGGCAGGTGATCCTCTCGCCGACCGATGCCGGCCTCGCGGCGCTGCGCAGCCGCCGCGACGCGCGCACCGAGCTGCTCGCCGGGGCGCTCTCGGCCGGGTTCAGCCGGGCCGAACTGGACCAGCTCGCCGCGGCCGCGCCCCTGCTCGAACGCCTCGCGGAGCGCGTCTGATGCCGGCGTCCGACACGGGGACGTCGGGCGCGGGGACGTCCGGCACGGGGACGTCGGGCACGGGGACGTCCGGCGTGGGGACGTCCGTCGGGGCGGCGGGTGCGAACGGCAACTACCGGTGGGTGGTGCTGGCGAACACGACCGCGGCGGTGTTCATGTCCGCGCTCGACGGGTCGATCGTCCTCATCGCGCTGCCGCCGATCTTCCGCGGCATCCACCTGGACCCGTTGGCCCCGGGCAACGTCGGCTACCTGCTCTGGATGATCATGGGCTACCGGCTCGTGCAGGCGGTGCTCGTCGTCGCCCTCGGCCGGCTCGGCGACATGTTCGGCCGGGTCCGGATCTACAACGCCGGGTTCGCGGTCTTCACGCTCGCCTCGATCCTGCTGTCGTTCGACCCGTTCGACGCCGGCCGCGGGGCGCTGTGGCTGATCGGCTGGCGGGTGCTGCAGGCGGTCGGCGGGTCGATGCTCACGGCGAACTCGGCGGCGATCCTCACCGACGCCTTCCCCGCCGAGCAGCGGGGCTTCGCGCTCGGCATCAACCAGGTCGCCTCGCTCGCCGGCCAGTTCGTCGGCCTCGTCGCCGGCGGCCTGCTCGCCGTGCTGGACTGGCGGGCGGTGTTCTGGGTGAACGTGCCGGTCGGCGTGTTCGGGACGGTGTGGGCGTACCGGCGGCTGCGCGAGACCTCCGCGGCGCGCGGCGGCGGCGGCCGGCGTATCGACTGGTGGGGCAACATCACCTTCGCGGTCGGCCTCGCCGCCGTGCTCATCGCCGTCACGGAGGGCCTGCAGCCCTACCGCGGGCACGCGATGGGCTGGACGAACCCGACGGTCGTCGGCCTGCTCGTCGGGGGAGTGGCGCTGCTCGTCGCCTTCGTCGCCGTCGAGCGCCGCCACCCCGAGCCGATGTTCGCGCTCGGCCTGTTCCGGATCAGGGCGTTCACCGCCGGCAACGTCGCCGGCCTCGCCGTGTCCGTCGCCCGCGGCGGCCTGCAGTTCATGCTCATCATCTGGCTGCAGGGGATCTGGCTGCCGCTGCACGGCTACGACTACGAGGACACGCCCCTGTGGGCCGGGATCTACCTGTTGCCGCTGACCGTGGGCATCCTCGTCGCCGGGCCGGTCAGCGGCATCCTGTCCGACCGGTTCGGCGCCCGCGGTCTCGCCAGCGCCGGGATGGCCGTGTTCGCCGGTAGCTTCGTCGGTCTGATGCTGCTGCCCGTCACCTTTTCGTACTGGGCGTTCGCCCTGCTCNTCGCGTTGAACGGGATCGGCGGCGGGATGTTCGNCGCCCCGAACTCCTCGGCGATCATGGGTAGCGTGCCGGCGGAGCAGCGCGGCGCCGCCTCGGGGATGCGCGCGACGTTCCAGAACTCCGGCACCGCGCTGTCCATCGGCGTGTTCTTCTCGCTGATGATCGCGGGTCTCGCGGCCACCCTGCCGGACGCGCTGGACGGCGGCCTGCGGGCGCAGGGCGTGCCGGCGGGGATCGCCCACGACGTCGCCGCGTTGCCGCCGGTGTCGTCGCTGTTCGCCACCGTCCTCGGCGTGAACCCGGTCGAGCACCTGCTGTCGGCCGGCGACGGGCTGGCCGCCGTGCCGCCTGCGAACCGGGCGACGCTGACCGGCCGCGAGTTCTTCCCCGAGCTGCTCGCCGGGCCCTTTCACCACGGGCTCGTCATCGTGTTCGCGGTCGCCGCCGGGCTCGGCGTGCTCGCCGGCCTCGCCTCGATGCTGCGCGGGGCGTCGGTGCCGAGCGGGGCGTCGGTGCCGAGCGGGGCGTCGGTGCCGCCGGACCGGGTAGAGATCGGGCGGCAGTCCGAGAGGATCATCGAGGAGGCGCCCGATGCGCATGGCGGTGACGACGCCGACGGGCAACGTCGGCCGGCACGTGGTGGCGATGCTGGTCCGGGCCGGCATCCGGCCGCGCCTGCTGGCCCGTGACCCGGCCGCCGTGGTGGCCGCGTCCGCCGGCGTCGACGCGCTGTGCGATCACTGCCAGAGAACGGCGCGGGTGTGGCCGCCGGGGGCCAGCGCGTCGCCGACGACCTGGCCGCGGTTGTTGATCGCCGCCGCGCGGCTCTCGCCGCCACCGAAGTCACCGAGGGCGGTCATCCGGCCGTCGCGCCAGCGGAAGCCGTGACGGTGGCCGTCCGCCGAGGTGCTGTCGCCGATCACGTCCCCGCGATCGTTGATCGCGATCGGCGAGCTGACCGGGCCGCCGAGGGTCCCGAGGTCCCGTGGCTGGCCGAGGTCCCGTGGTCGGCCGAGGTCCCAGCGCACACCGTGGCCGGGCTGGCCATCGGCGTCGGACGTCTGCCCGACGACCTGTCCGGCGTCGTTGACGGCCGTCGCCTGGCTGGTGCGGCCGGGCAGGCTGGCGCCGAGGTCGACCAGGCGCCGGCCGAGCCACACGACCGCATGGCGGGAGCCGGTGGCGGTGTCCGCCCAGCCGACGATGTCCCCGCGGCCGTTGATGTCCGTCGCCCAGGCCGCGCCCCCACCGGGCAGCGTGGGCAGCGCGTCGAGTCGGCCGCCGGCCCAGCGGGCCACGCGGGCGTGGTTGCCGTCCGCGTCGCTGACCCGCACGGCGATCTGGCCGCCGTCGCTGATCGCCACGCCGCCGCTCGACGTTCCGGGCGGGGCGCCCAGGTCAGTGGTCTGGCCGCGCCACCAGCGCACCGCGCGCCTGGTCCCGTCGGGCCCCGGCAGAGCGCCGACGACCTCACCGCGTTCGTTCTGGCCGTCGACCGGAAAGCCGGTATCGACGACGCCGCGCCCGGCGTCGAGCACGAACCCGGTGTTGAGCCTGTCCCGGTGCGGCACGAACCCGGCGATCTGATCACCATTGTTGATCTCGGACGGGCCGGGGGCGCCGTCCGGCAGCGCCGCCGACCGCCCCACCGCCCAGCGGAAGCCGTGCAGGTCGTACGACCCGCCGGAAGCGGTCCCGGCGACCACCCCGCGGTCGTTGATCGCCGTCGCGGAGTGGTAGGGCAGGTCGGGCGCGAACCCGAGATCAACCGGCGCGATCGGTCGGTCGGATCCGCCGGCCACCGGCCGCGGCCCCCCGTGCCCGCCGGTCGTGGCCTGCGCCGCCGGCCCCGTCATCGGGTTCGTCGCCAGCACCGCGGCGGCCGCCGCGGCGGCGGAGGCCATGAGGGTACGCACCGAGCGCATCGTCGTCCTCTCCACAGGTCCCGGCCCCACCCCCACGGCCGCATCGTCAGATGCGGGACAGTGTCCAAGGCGCTCCGCCTCCGCCTGTTGTTGACACTCCGTGATGAAGCGTTGACGACCGAGGGCAGGTCGAGACGACCGCCGCGACACGGGTNGACAGCGGTGGCGGACAGCGGTGGACGACAGCGGCGGACGACAGCGGTCGTCGACAGTGGTGGTCGGCGGCGGCTGGTCAGTAGATGTCGCGCAGGTAGCGGCGGTCGGTGGTCAGCTGGCGTACGTAGGCGGCGGCGCCGTCGGCGTCGAGGCCGCCGTGCAGGGCGACGATCTCACGCAGCGTCCGGTCGACGTCGGCGGCCATCCGGCTGGCATCGCCGCAGACGTAGACGTGAGCGCCGTCCTGCAACCACGACCACAGCCGGGCGCTGTGCTCGCGCATCCGGTCCTGGACGTAGACCTTCGTCCGCTGGTCGCGGGAGAAGGCGAGGTCCAGGCGGTGCAGCGTGCCGTCCGCCTGCAGCGCGGCGAGCTCGTCGGCGTAGTAGAAGTCGGTGGCCCGGCGCTGCTCGCCGAAGAACAGCCACGTCCGGCCGCGGGCGCCGCGGACGCGGCGGTCCTGCAGGAACGAGAGGAACGGGGCCACTCCCGTCCCCGGCCCGATCATCACCAGCGGCGTGTCCGGATCGCTCGGCGGTCGGAAGTGGGTTGAGCGCTGTACGAACNCCGNCACCGGCACCGACCCCGACGCCTCGTCCGGCCCGTCGGCGAGGAACGTGGAGCACACGCCTCCGCGGGTCCGGCCATCCCGGCCGTCGAACCGGACCACCGACACCGTCAGATGCACCTCGTCGGGATGGGCCAGTGGGCTCGACGAGATCGAGTACAGTCGCGGCTGCAGCCGGGACAGCACCCCCGCCCACTCGGCCGCGGTGGCCCGCACGGGAAGCTCGGCGAGCACGTCCGCCGCCTGGCGTCCCCAGCTCCAGCGGGCCAACGCGTCGGAGTTGTCCGGGCGCAGCAGGGTGCGCAGGTCCCGGTCGCCGCTACGGTCGGCGACGAACCGCAGCAAGGCCGGGGTGATCCTGGTGATGTCCAGGTGGCGGCGCAGCGCCGCGCCGAACGGCACCTCACCCACCCCGCCGACGGCCACCGGCTGCGCCGGGTCGGCGCCGGTGCGCTCCAGCCACTCCGCGACGAGGCCGGCACCGTTGACCGGCCAGACGCCGAGGGCGTCGCCGACCTCGTAGGTCAGCGCGGTGCCGGCGGTGCGCAGGGCGAACCGCCGCACCTCTTTCGCCGAGCCGGGTCCGCTGAGCAGCTCGTTGCCGATCAGCGGCACGATGACCGGCGCCGCGCGCGACGGACGGCCGGCAGGACCGCCCGGCACGGTGCTGGCCGGTGCTGTGCTGGCCGGTGCTGTGCCGCCCGGTGGTGAGCTGGCCGGTGGTGAGCTGGCCGGTGCCGTGGCCCGAGGGGCGGCGTGGCCGTCGGCGGCGGTGAGCGCGGTGAGCACGGCGTCGAGCCAGCTCGCCGCGTCCTGCTCGTAGTCCGGCTCGCAGTCCGTCCGCGGTGCCAGCCGCACCGCACCGAGCTCGCCGAGCCGCTCGTCGACGCGCCGGCCGTGGCCGCAGAAGTCCGCGTAACTGGAGTCGCCGAACGCCAGCACCGCGTAGCGCAGGTGGGACAGACGGGGTGTGTCCGGCGCCGCCAGCGACTCCAGGAACCCCGCGCCGTTGTCGGGCGCCTCGCCGTCGCCGAACGTGCTCGTGATGACGAGCAGGTCGCCGCCGCCGTGCAGTTCCTCGGGCGGGCACTCGCCCATGGACCGCACCCGCGCCGTCCAGCCGGCGGTGGTGAGCCGCTCGGCGGCGATCGTGACGGCGAAGTCCTCGGCGGTGCCCGTCTGGGACGCCCACAGCACTGTGACCTCCCGCGTCCCCGGTCCCGTTCGACCCTCCGCATCCGTGACCGTCGGGCCGGCAGGGCACTCCGGACTGGCAGNGCTCTCCGGGTCGGCGGGCACGGAGCCGCCGCGGCGCTGGGCGGGGACGTCGCCCGCGGGGACGTCGCCCACAGGGGCGAGCGGGGGTGAGAGGGTCCGGGAGAACGCCCCGGCGAGCGCGCCGTTGACCCACGCCACCTGCGCGGGGTCGAGTGGAGAACCGAGCGGTAGGACCGGAACCCCGCCCGGTGCCCCCGGGACCGCGTCGCGCAGGGCGGCGANGAAACCCGCGAGATAGCGCCGCTCGTCGTCGCCGAGGGTCGGCGCGGCGATTGCCCGCAGGCCGAACAGCTCCCCGAGCGCCTCCGCTGCGGTCGGCCCGGAACCCGCCGTCGGCGGTGCCGTGGGCTCTGGTGCGCCCGGGTGCGCGCCCGTCGGGATCGGCGCGGTTCGCGTGACCGGGGGAGGGGCGCTCGCCGCGGGGAGATCCGCCGGCGCGTCGGTCGGCGTCTCGGTCGGCGTCTCGGTCGGTGTGGCGGCGACGCGGGTGAGGGTGACCGCGCAGACCTTCAGTTCCGGCTGGAACGAGATCGGGTCGACGGCGTCGGAGGTGACCGCGTTGACGCTGAGATACTCGCCGAACAGGTCGTTCCAGTGGATCGGGGCGAAGCAGTTCCCGGGGAGCACCCGGTCGGACACGACCGCCGGCAGCACCGCCCGTCCGCGCCGGGAGGCGACCTCGACCGCGTCGCCGTCGCCGATCCCGAGGGCCTCGGCGTCGCGCGGATGGATCTCGACGAACGGGCCCGGGTTGAGTCGGTTGAGCTTCGCGACCTTGCCGGTCTTGGTCAGGGTGTGCCACTGGTGCTGGACGCGGCCGGTGTTCAGCACGAACGGGAAATCGTCGTCGGGCAGCTCGGCGGCGGGCAGGTGCGGGCGCGGATGGAACACCGCCCGCCCGGACGGGGTCGCGAACGCCAGGCGCGGCCGCGTCCCGTCGGGCCGTTCGACGAGTCGCTGGCTGACCCCGTCGTTGCGGTACCGGACCGGGTTGCGCGCCNGGCCGTCCGCCGCCGCGGCCGGCCACTGCACCGGCGTCTCGCGCAGCCGGTCGTAGCTGACGCCGCGCAGGTCGTAGCCGGTCAGCGGGTTGTGGAAGGCCTTGATCTCCTCGAAGACCTCCTCGGCGTCGCGGTAGGTGAAGGCGTCGGCGTAGCCCATCTCGGCGGCGACCCGGGCGATGAGCCGCCAGTCCGCCATGGCCTGACCGGGGGGGTCGGCGGCCTGCTGGACCAGGGTCAGGTTCCGCTCCGAATTGATCATGATGCCGGTGCTCTCGGCCCACATCGCGGCGGGCAGCAGCACATCGGCGTAGGCGTTCGTCTCCGTCTCGGCGAACGCGTCCTGGGCGACGACGAACTCGGCCGCCTCCAGTCCCTCGATCACCGTGCGCCGGTTGGCGACCGAGGCCACCGGGTTCGTGCAGATGATCCAGCAGGCCCTGATCTCGCCGGCGGNCATCCGGGCGAACAGGTCGACGGTGCCCCGCCCGGCGTCGGTGCGCAGCGTGCCCGCCGGCAGACCCCACCGTTGCTCGACGAAGGCGCGGTCGTCCGCGGCCACCACCGAACGCTGTCCCGGCAGGCCCGGTCCCATGTAGCCCATCTCCCGCCCGCCCATCGCGTTCGGCTGGCCGGTCAACGAGAACGGGCCCGCGCCCGGCCGGCAGATCGCCCCGGTCGCCAGGTGCAGGTTGCACAGCGCGTTGGTGTTCCAGGTGCCGTGGGTCGACTGGTTCAGGCCCATCGTCCACAGGCTCATCCACGCCTTGGCCGCCCCGATCCACTGCGCCGCCCGGCGGATGTCCGCCGCCGGGATGCCGGTGATCTCCGCGACCCGGTCCGGCGGGTAGTCGGCGAGGAACGCCGGCATCGCCTCCCAGCCCTCGGTGTGCTCGGCGATGAACGCCTCGTCGATGTGCCCGCCCTCGACGAGCAGGTGGAGCAGGCCGTTGAGCAGCGCGAGGTCCGTGCCCGGGTTGATCTGCAGGAACAGGTCGGCCTTGGCGGCCGTCGNGGAGCGCCGGGGGTCGACGACGATGAGCCGGGCACCGGCCCTGACCCGGTCGAGCAGCCGGAGGAACAGGATCGGGTGGCAGTCGGCCATGTTCGCGCCGATGACGAAGAACAGCTCGGCGTGGTCGAAGTCCTCGTACGACCCGGGCGGGCCGTCGGCGCCCAGCGACAGCTTGTAGCCGCTGCCGGCGCTGGCCATGCACAGCCGCGAGTTCGACTCGATCTGGTTGGTGCCGACGAACCCCTTCGCCAGCTTGTTCGCCAGGTACTGCGCCTCCAGCGACATCTGCCCCGAGACGTAGAACGCGACCGCGTCCGGGCCGTGGGTGTCGATGATCCGCCGCAGCTCCCGGGCGACGCGCCTGATGGCGGCGTCCACCTCGACCGCCGACGGCTCGCCCTGCCGGTCGCCGCGGACGAGCGCGCTGGTCAGCCGGCCCGGCGCGGCCAGCATCTCCGCGCTGGTAGCCCCCTTGGTACACAGCCGACCGCGGTTGGCCGGATGCTCACGGTCGCCGGAGACCCTGGCGACGCGGCGCCGGCCGTCCTCGCTCACCTCGACGTCGAGCACCATCCCGCAGCCGACCCCGCAATAGGAACAGACCGACCGCACCTGGCCTGCCAGGCTCTGGCAGGTCGGGGCCGGTTGGGCGGGTGCGGTCACGGGTGGTCCCCTCCCTGACCAGGGATACTCGGACGACGTCCGCACCGACTGTAGGAACGACCGGTTTCGGGGGGATCGCACGCGCCGGCGNCGGCGGTAACGTCGGGCGCACCACGGCTGACAGCCCCCTGTGAGACTCGGGACGCCGGAACAGCGGCGTCCGTACGATGGGCCATCGTGATTCTCGAAGCTGATCGGGTGGCCCACCTGCTCGCCGCGCAGGCCCGCGCGGTGGAACTGTTCGACGAGGTCACCGCGCGGGGCCTGATCGTCCCCGGCCGCGGGGAACGCGAGGTCAGCGACCAGATCCGCGACCTCGCCCACGAGATGTTCGGCGTCGAGCGGCACTGGCACAAACGGATCGTCCGGGCCGGGCCGAACACCCTGTACCCCTACGCCGACAACCCGCCCGACCGGCCGATCGGCGCCGACGATGTCGTCTTCTGCGACTTCGGGCCGGTCTTCGACGGCTGGGAGGCCGACTTCGGCCGCACCTTCGTCCTCGGCGACGACCCGGCCAAGCACCGGCTGCTCGCCGACCTGCCGCAGATCTTCGACGCCGGCCGCCGCTACTTCGAGACCCACCCGGACGTCACCGGCGCCGAGCTGTACGCCGCCGTCGGTCAGCTCGCCGCCGACGCCGGCTGGGCCTACGGCGGCCCGCTCGCCGGCCACCTCGTCGGCGAGTTCCCGCACGCCCGCATCCCCGGCAACAAGATCGATTATTACGTCACCCCCGGCAGCGATCAGCCGATGCGGCGGGCCGACCTCGACGGCCGGCCCTGTCACTGGATCCTGGAGATCCACCTCGTCGACCACGCCGCCGGTTTCGGCGGATTCCACGAGGAACTCCTCGACCTCGGCCACCGGATCGACTGACCCCTCGAACCCGCCGAGCGGAATGCCGCCACCACCCGGCCGGGCGGCGGAGCCGAGAGGAAAGATCGTCCCCGTCCGCCGATCCGCCGATCCGCCGATCCCCTGGGCCGCTGGGCCGTTCCCACGACGGCCCCCCGTCGGTCGACAGATCGAGCGATCCGACGTCATCTGGCTGCGCGGCGGCCGCGGTGACCGATCGCGGCGATGGGCAGAATGGGGAAGTGATCGACGCGCTGTCCTGAGCTGCGCGGCTCGGATCCGGGTGGGGTTCGTCGCGCGTCGGGCCTCGTCCCAGCCGCGGAGGCGGTTCCGCGGAACCGGCCGAGCCTGGGGCCCGGGGTCGGAGCGCGGGCGCACCGTTCGGTTCGGCATCCGGCTGCACGTCATCACCCGCGACAGAGCCGAGGACGGCAACCGTCCCTTCCTCCCCGCCGCCGCCCACTGATCGCCACCGGTCCTCACGTTCGGCGGCGGCGCGGGCGCATCCCGGGCACGGTCAGAGGGGGCGGCAGGCCTGGGTGAGGGTCCAGCCGGCGGCGGGTTCGGCGGCAGGAGCGGGTTCGGCGGCGGGAGCGTGGGCCGAGGCGGGGGCGGCGGCGGGCGAGACACGGCGGTGCAGCAGGGTGGCGGTGAGCGGGGCGACGTCGATGCGCCAGAACACCTCCGGCGGGCAGTGCAGCACCAACAGCAGCACCGCGCGGACGACCGCCGGATGGGTCACGGCGATCACGTTTCCGGCGGTGGCATTCCCCGGTTCGCCGCCCAGCCGCGCCAGCCAGTTACCGACCCGGTCGAGCAGATCCAGCCGCGACTCGCCGCCCGGCGGTGTCATCGCCGGGTCCTCATGCCACCGCCGCAGCATGTTCAGGGGCACCTCGTCCAGCCCGCGACCCCGCCAGTCACCCACGTCCAGGTCCCGCAGCGCGACGTCGACGCCGGGCACGGTCGCGCTCCCCATGGCGCCCGCGGGCGGGTCGGCGCCGGGAAGGCCCAGCGCCTGAGCGGTCTGGCGGGCGCGGGCGGAACCGTCGGTGAGCACCCGAGCCCGGCCGGGCAGCACGCCGCCCGCCACGGCCCGGGACGCGAACGCGGCGCGCCGCCGGCCATCGGGGTCGAGGTCCTCGTCGGCCGGGAAGCGGGCGGCCCGCAGCGCCGGCGTCGGTGCCGCACTCACCAGCGCCAGCCGCACGGTGGCGCNGCCTGTCACCACGTCATTTCCTCGCGTCCCTCGGCCGTCGCTCGCACCGGTGACGGTAGCCTGAGAAACACCGGCAGGTCATGGGAGGTCGAGGTCGACGCCGACCAGGGAAACGACGGTGCGGACAGGCCGTGGAGCGAAAAGTGGTCACGGACCGGTGGTTACACCGTCGCACATCCCGTCGCGGGCGCAGCCGTCGCGACGGCAGCCGACGACGAGTCGCCGGACCTGCCGGCGCGACCCGTGGAGTCGTCGGAGCGAGTCACCACCGCGACCCGGCGGACCCGCGCTCCCGGGCGCGCTCGTCCCGGTCGTCCGGGTCGTCCCGGTCGCCGTGCCGGGATCCCGTTCATCGTCCTGGCGGCGTTCGTCGCGCAGTTCCTCGTCGCCGACCGGGTCGCCGTCGCGGTCGCGAAACGGGAGATGGCCAGCCAGATCCGCAGCGGTGCCCTGGCCGACCTGCCGTGCGACACCCCCCCGCCGAGGGTCTCCGACGTCAGCATCGGCGGATTCCCGTTCCTCACCCAGGTGCTGACCGGATCGTTCTCCGACGTCGGCATGACCATGACCGGCCTGGCCACCACCGGCCCCCGCATCGAGCGGATCAGCGCACACGTCCGCGGCGTCCACGTCCCGATCTTCAGGCTCGCCACCGGCGGCGACGGCACCATCCGCATCGACGACATGAGGGCGACGGTCCACCTGACGTACGCCGACCTGAACGCCTTCCTCCACACCCAGCCCGGCCGGGTGCACATCACCCCGGTCGACGGTGGGAGGCGCCTCGAGATCACCGCGACCGCGAACATCCCGCTGCTCGGCGACCAGCAGGTCGGCGGCGTGACCACCTTCGCCGTCCACGACAACAAGGTCACGCTGGTGCCGTCGGAGATCTCGCTGAGCGGACTGTNCAACGTGACGTTGCCGCTCGGCAACCTCGGCAGCTACGTGCCGCAGATCCCGATTCCCGTCGGTGACCTGCCCTTCCACCTGACCGTCACCAACGCCTCGACCGACGCCACGGGTCTGTCGCTCGCCGCGACCNCGACGAACATCGAGGTCTCGACGGCCGACCAGAAGCCCTGCCGCCCCACCGGCCGCTGACCGCGGCCCGGCCGTCAGGGCTTTCTGCCCAGGCCGCCGTGGATGCTGACGGCGGCGTCGGTCAGGTCGGGGACGGCGCCGTCCGGGCGCCAGCGGTGCACCACCTGAATGCCCGGGTCGACCAGTTCCAGGCCGTCGAAGAAGCGGGCGAACTCGGCGCGGGAGCGCTGCTGGGCGGGGATGCCGCGGGCCCGGTAGGTCTCGGTCACCCGCTCCCAGGCCGGGTCGTAGTCGGCGGTGATGTGCGACAGCAGCAGGTAGCTTCCGGAGGGCAGCGCGTCGACGAGCCGGCGGACGATGCCGTCCGGGTCGTCGGCGTCCGGGACGAAGTGCAGGAGTGNGACGAGGGACAGCGCCACCGGTCGGTCGAGGTCCAGGGGGTCGCGCAGTTCGGGCGACGTGAGGATGCGGTCGGTGTCGCGGACGTCGGCGTCCAGGTAGGCGGTGTGTCCCTGCGGGCTGCTGGTCAGCAGGGCGCGGNCGTGCGCGAGCACGATCGGGTCGTTGTCGGTGTAGACCACGCGCGACTCCGGCGCGATGGCCTGGGCGATTTCGTGCAGGTTCGGGGAGGTGGGGATGCCCGTGCCGACGTCGAGAAACTGGCGGATTCCCGCCTCGCCGGCCAGGTAGCGGATCGCGCGTGCCATGAACGCACGGTTCTGCCGGGCGGTGACGCGACCGTTCGGGAACACGGCCAGGGCCTGCTCGGCGGCCAGCCGGTCGGCGGGGAAATTGTCCTTCCCGCCCAGGTAGTAGTCGTACATGCGGGCGGCGTGCGGCCGATCGGTCTTCAGCTCCACCGCGGTGCGCTGCTCCATGAATGCCTTCCACCACTCCTTGTCGTCCCGCTTTGGGNCATCTCGATCCGGGGCGTTCCGGCCACGGTCGGCCCGGTCGGGAAGATCCGTGCTCGGCATCGGTCCAGCTCCTTCGCTATCCGGACGATGNGGCACAAATCATCGTAACGGGTCCATGGTTATCCGTGGGCAGAGAGGTGCGGCCGGTCGCGGAGACGAGCCGGGTGCCGGCATCATCCTTTCCTGTCCGGCGTGTCCCCTCGTCGTCGGCCGCGTCCAGGACCGAGCGGAGGCCACTTCGCCGGTCTTTGCTTCGTCATTGTGGATGAGATCCCCTGCTGTCCCTCGCTTCACGGAAGCGGAAATCATTATTGATTTAACTAATGTTGGGGGAGCGGTCGGGGGTCTCGGCATGGCGCGGACGGGGGGAGCGTGGTCGGGTGGCCCGGTGCGGGGAGCGACGAATGCCGTCCCGGGAAGGGCCGCCGTCGTGGGCCTGGCCGGGCTCCTGGCTGTTACGGCCCTCGCGGGAGTGGCCGCCGTCCGTCGGATGAGATCCATCCCGGCGACGGGCGGTGGACCGCGCCGGCACCTCCGCCCGCCCTGGCCCCGCTGGCCCCGCTGATTCGGCGGGCTCGGGTCCCGGCCGTTCGCGTGATTCCTGCGGCGCCTGCTCGGCGGTGCTGCTGTCGGCGGTGCCGCTGTCGGCGGTGCTGCTGTCGTCGGCTGTCGGGGAGGAGGGCGGGTGCGGGCGGCGTCCGGGCAGCGAGGGCCGGGGGAGCAGTGCCTCGGCGCGCAGGGCGGCGAACAGGACGCGGGGAAGGTCGCGGGTGGTCGGGTAGCAGCCGTAGCGGGGCTGCCAGGTCGGGTCGAACTTGGCGTTGAAGCGGTAGATCGACTCGATCCGGAACCAGCGGGACGCCGCGAGCAGCAGCCGGCGCCACAGCCGCAGGGCGGGGGTCGCGCCCAGCCGTTCCCCGCGGGACAGGGCGGCGCGGAAGGGCGCGAAGGTCAGCGACACCCGGGTGACGCGCAGCCGGTCGGCCTCCCGCAGCAGGGCCACGACCATGAACTCGGTCAGCCCGTTCGCGGCGGCCCGGTCACGGCGCACGGCGTCCAGGGACAGGCCGTCCGGTCCCCAGGGCAGGAAGGTCAGCAGGCCGCGCAGCCGCCCGTCCTGGAACGCCCGGACGACCACGCAGTCGGTGTCCTCGGGCGCCCCGACGCGGCCCAGCGCCATGGAGAAGCCGCGTTCGGTGCGGCAGGAACGCCAGGCCGCCGCCCGGTCCGCCAGCGCCGCTCGCTCGGCCGGGTCCAGATCGGCGGCCCGGTCGATCCGGGCGGTGTAGCCGGCGCGCTCGACCCGGGCCACCGCCTGCCGCACGCCGCGCATCGGCCGCCCGTCCAGGCCGAACGCCGCGCACCGCACGACCGCCTCGTCGCCGAGTTCCAGCACCCGCAGGCCGGCCCGCTGGTAGGCGCGCCCGCCGTCCGGCCCGCAGCCGAGCACCGCCGGAACCCAGGCGTGCGCGGCGGCGAGGTCGAGGAACGGGCCGATCACCCCGGGCCATGCCTCCGGGTCGCCGATCGGGTCGCCGGCGGCGAGCGCGACCCCGCCGACGACCCGGTAACTGATCGCGGCCTTCCCCGACGGCGACCACAGCACGCTGCGGTCGCGGCGCAGCGCCACCTGCCCGCGCGAGTCCCGCCCGCCGTGGCGGGCCAGCAGTGCCCGCAGCGCGGCCTCGTCGGCCCCGGTCAGCGCGGCGACCGGGGCGGCCGGACGCAGCGCGAGGTAGCCGGGGACGGCGACGGTGAGCGCGCCGAGGGCGAGCAGCACCGCCCCGACGAGATCGCCGTCACCCGGGCCGAACCGCACCGGTCCGGTCACCCCGACGAGGCCCGCCAGCACGTGCTCCATCCGCGCCCCGAGGCCGCCGTCGCCGTGGCGGAACCGGATGACGGCGAGCCCGACGACCAGATCCGCGGCGCCCAGCGCGGCGAGGGCGCCGAGGGCCCGCCACCTGGTCCGCGGGTCACCGGCGGCCGGGAAGTGGCGCCGGCAGGCGACCAGCACGGCGAACGGGACGAGGTCGATGGCCGCGGGAACCACCGCCAGGCCGCGGGCGAGGTCCAGCAGCACGGCCGCGCCGGACAGTGCCACCGCCGCGCGCCAGGCCCGGCGTTTACGCCGGCGCAGACCGTGGGCCAGGCCGACGAGCAACAGGCCCACGCCCACGCTGGTGCCCGTGGCAGCCTGCGTCACGATGCCGGGGATCAGCCGGCCGAGCCAGGTCCACCGGGTCGGCCGGTGGCTGATCGCGCCGATGACGTCGACGAGCCCGACGAGGGCGGTCAGCGTCGCGATCAGGGCAGGTCCGGGCAGGCGCCCGCCGGTCGGGGCGGTCGCCGCCGTCCCGTTCTTGCGACGCGTCACGAGGTAGGCGCTCCAAGCTGCGAACCGGGGTCATGGGCGGCCCGGGCGAGGTCCGGGACCGCCGGCACGGTACATCCCCGACGCGCTCGGAGGTCCGGCGGTTCGCCAACTTTTGGGCGCGCCGACGGATCGTCGTCCCCGCGGCGGGACTTTTGCCCGCCTCAGGTGGCCGTTGCGCGGCGGCTGATTCCCGTCGGGAGCGCACGCGCGGGAAAGGGAACGGGCGTGGCGGTCCCCGGCTGATCGAGGGTGTTGTTGGTGGATCCGTCGTCCTTGTCGGGGCTGGTGAGCAGGAGTTCGGCGGTGATGTAGCCGAGGCGCCGACCATCCCGACCGCGGACGACGACGATTCCGCCGGGGTCGCGGGCGAGGGTGCGCCTGACGGCCTCGATCGGGGCGTCAGGTGGCACGAAGTCCGCCGGCCGAATCAGCCCGGTGACGCGCTCGATCGACGGGGAGCCCTGGGCGGCGGCCAGCCGCTGCGCGAGGGCGGTCAGGCCGATGACGCCGACGAGTTCCGAACCCGCCTCCACCGCGGCCACCTGGGCCTCGGCGGTGAACAACCGCTCCAGCGCGGCATGCACGGTCGTCTCGGCGGAGATCACCGGAACGGGAACGTCGATGCGCATGACCTCCGCGGCCGTCCTGGCGGCGGGCCGGTGGAGGCGATCGACCCGCCGGGTCTGCTGATCGATCGGCCGGAGGTCGCGGGCCGGTGGAACCAGCACGAAACGGGAGTTGAACGTACAGGCCGTCCCGAGGGCTGGGACCTCCTCCGCCCACAGGACGGCCAGCGAAGGCCCGTGCCTGTGGGCCCGGAAGGAGCCTGCCCTCAGTGCCCGCGCCCGGAACAGGGACGGTCCCTGGAGATCGACCGTAAGAAACGTCACGGTGGAGTAACGGAACCGCAGGCCGAGATCGTCGCGGACATCCGCATGGGGGTCGATCCCGGCGGGGAGAAGCAGATCGTCCGGGCTGCCCGCGACCGAGGTCCACTCGGGCCGATCCGGTGCGGGGGGCTGCCCACCGAAGCCGCTGGGCCCGGGGGTGCCGGCGGCGGCGTCGGTGGCGGCGTCGGTGGCGGTGGCGTCCGCGGGACGGTTCGCCAGGAGGCGGGCGAGGTGGTCCTCGGCCTCGCCGACGCCGGCGTCGGCGGCGAGGCGCAGCAGCGGCTCGGCCGCGTGGTCGTCGCCGGCCGCGAGATGGTCGAGTGCCTGGGCGTAGACGGCGTCCTCGACGTCGAGGAGATCGGCGAGGCGCTGGATGCGGCGGCGTTCCCGCGGGTCCTCGTCGGCACCCTGCATGATCTGGACGAAAGTCCGCCCGGAANCCCCGCCGGTCGGCTCGGCGGGGNCGGCAAGGGNTCTGAGCAGAGATTCGACGTCCATCAGTTGGTGCCCTCCTCCCGAGTTTCCCCGGAGCCCTCCACGAACTTCCTCAGGTTCTTCTTGGCGTCGCTGAACTGCGACTTCACCGTGCCGACGGAGATCTGGAGCACCTCCGCCGTCTCGGCCTCGCCGAATCCCACCACGACCCGCAGCCAGANCACCTGCCGTTGTCGTAGTGGGAGGCGGTGGACGAGCGCNAGCGCGGCCTNCCGGCCGTCCGGATCGACCGCCCCCTCCACCGGGTCTGGGAGTGNCTGAAGATAGTCGGCCGGATCACCGGGAAGTGATCGGTCGCGCCGCTCCTTCAGGAGCTTCCACGCCAGGCGGCTGGCAATCCGATACCAGTAGGTCCGGACCATCTCCGGGCGGTCGAGACTCGCATACCTGCGGGCCACGATCAGGATGCTGTCCTGGATGACGTCGTCGACGTCGGGTTCCGGGCAGCCGACGGAGAGCAGATACCCGCGAAGCCGGGCGGCGTTGTCGTCGAAGAGTTTCTCCACCTCACTCGGCCACACACTCGGAAAGGACAGGGCCCGAGATCGCTCGGGCAGGCCGCTCACCGCGGCGCTCCGGCTGCCTGGGGCGAAGCGTTGCCGCCGGATTCGTGCGTCGTCGTCATCCTGCTGGGGCCTCCGTTCCCNCTGCTTCGCGGTTGTGCCACTGCCTGCACAGAGCACCGCCGGGCGGGAAAGGTTGGGCCGCGCCGAAAGAAATATTCGGAGACGTCGTAGTCAGATCATCCAACCATGCCCGGCCCGGGTCGCCGGCGCGGCGCCCGAGCCGGGCATACGCACTGGTCAGATGGGCAAACCGGGCAGGTTCGCGACCCACTCCCAGAAGCACCCGGCCGGATAGGCCGCGAAGGCGCCCGCGATTCCCGCGACGACGGCGCCGCCGACGAACCGGACGACCCGGCGCGTCAACCGAACCCCACGACGTTCTGGCCGAGAGGGCCGTTCGGGCAGAGCCGGCCGTTCACGCCGATCTGCCCGAATCGGCCGAGCGGGCCGGTTCGGCGGAACCTGCCCGACCGCAACGGCGGCTGTGGACGGGACTCGGTGCTCCTGCGGACGCGGGGTGGTGACCGGGTGGGCAGCTGCCATGGGCGGACCTCTCCAGGCGGGAACGGGTGCCGGGCCTCGCGACGCTGGCCTGCTGCGTGCCGGACGCGAGAACCGGCGGAGCCGGGCGACGCCTGTGTGTTTCTGCGGCGGGGTCCAGGACGCCCACCGGCTCCATTTCCACAGAGGATTCGTCGGTACCGAAAGGTTGGGTCCGCGTCATGGCGCCCGCGAGATCAGGGAGCGGGGGCGGACCGGTGTCGGTTCATGCGGCGGGATGCGGCGTGGGTCGTCGTGGGTGGGCCAAAGCAGCTGGGCACCTCGCCGCGACGAGACTGACCGGGGTTCGCGGCGAGACTGACCGGGTTCGCGGAGTCGGCGAGTTGCGGCGGAAGGGTTGGGTCGGGTGGTGGGCGAGGGGCGGTCTTCGGGCTGGCGCTTCGGGTGGCTCTGGGCCGCGTTCGCGGTCAGCACCCTCGGCACCTGGCTGGCGTTCGACGCGTTTCCTCTGATCGCGATCCTCGTGCTGCACGCCGGGGCGACCGGGGTGGCGGTGCTTGCGGCGGCGGGGCCGGCGGTGGGGGCGCTGGTGGCGGTGCCGCTCGGCCCCTGGGTCGAGTTCCGCCGCAGGCGGCCGGTGATGGTGGCGATGGACCTGACCCGGTTCGTCGCGGTGTTGAGCGTCCCCGTCGCGTTCGCGCTCGGCTGGCTCACCTTCGCGCAGCTCGTCGTCGTGTCGATCACGGTCGCCGCGGCCGACATCGCCTTCACGGCCGCCGCCGGCGCCTACGTCAAGGCACTCCTGCGGGGCGACGCCCTGCTCGTCGCGAACGCCCGACTGGAGTCCACGACCTGGACCGCCACCATCGTCGGGCCGCCGCTCGGCGGGGCCGCGATCGGCCTGTTCGGACCGGTGGCGACCGTGCTCGCCGACGCGATCAGCTACCTGCTCTCGGCGGCGGGACTGCGCGCGATCGGCGCGATCGGTAGGGGCGGCGCGATCGGCGGGGGCGGTGCGGTCGGGGGGAGCGGGCAGCGCGCCGCGCCGGGCGGCAGGCCGAAGGCCCGGATGCGCGACCTCACCGAGGGGTGGCGGCACATTCTGAACCACCCGGCGCTGCGGCCCCTGTTCGTCAACACGGTTCTGGTCAACGGACTGATCATGGCGACGTCGCCGCTGGTCGCCGTCCTTATGCTCGGCCGTCTCGGCTTCGCGCCGTGGCAGTACGGCCTGGCGTTCGGTGTGCCGTGCGTGGGCGGCCTCGTCGGCGCTCGGCTGGCCCGACCCCTCGTCGCGCGGCACGGCAGGCACCGGGTCCTGCTCGTCGCCGGCACGCTGCGGGCGTGCTGGTCGCTCGGGTTGGCCTTCATCCGCCCCGGCACGGCCGGGATCGTGCTCGTGTTCGCCGTCCAGTTCGGCCTGGTCGCCTGCATGGGCGTGTTCAATCCCGTGTTCGCCACCTACCGGCTCGACCAGACCGACCCCGGGCGCGTCGCCCGGACGCTGTCGGCCTGGTCGGTCAGCAGCAAGGCCGCCATCGCAGTCCTGACGGCGCTGTGGGGCCTGCTGGCCGGCCTCACCAGCCCGCGGATCGCGCTCGCGGCCGCCGGCCTGCTCCTGCTGGCGACCCCCCTGATCCTCCCGCGGCGCGCCCTGACCCCGCAGCCCGAGCCCGGACCGGTCGCCGCGTTGCTACCGGAGGCCGGCCCCGGTGGGGGGTAGCGGCCGCGCGGCGGCGCGGGCGCGTTCGATGTCGTTGATGTGGGTCTCGGTCCAGCGGCGCAGGGCGGTGATCGGTTCGGCGAGGCTGTGGCCGAGGGGGGTGAGCGTGTAGTCGACGTGCGGGGGGCTGGTGGGGTGGANGGTGCGGGTGACGAAGCCGTCCGTCTCCAGGGCGCGCAGGGTCTGGGTGAGCATCTTCTGCGAGACGCCCTCGATGCGGCGGGCGAGCTCGGTGTAGCGCATGGTGCCGTCGCTCAGCAGCGCGTCGACGATCAGTACCGTCCACTTGCCGGCGATGTGGTCGAGCACCTGGCGGGTCGNGCACTTGGCGCAGAAGGCGTCCGCGGGCAGGCCCGAGGACTCGACCACGGTGCGGTCATCCATGCAGGGGAGAGTAGCGCACCAACAAGTGCCTTCTTCCGAAAAGAGAGTGACTCCCCGACAGTGAGTGCCATGACGCAGCTTCTGCCACCCGGACCCGCCGCCGGTCTCGGGACGCCTGCCCGGCCGACCCTGTCGGTCGCCGACGCGATCCGGACCCGCCGCACGGTCCGCCACTACCGGCCCGACCCGATCCCGGCCGCCACGCTCGACGCCCTGCTCGCCCTGGCCATCGAGGCACCCACGTCCTGGAACCTGCAGGACCGCTCGATCGTCGTCGTCAGCGACGAGACGGGCCGGGAGGGTCTCGTGCGCGCCACCGGCGGGCAGCCGCAGCCGGCCGAGGCCCCGGTCGTCCTCGTCGTCGTCGCGCAGCCGCAGGCCTGGCGCGCCGACCGGGCCGACATCTACGAGCAGGCCCGCGAGGCGGGCGCCTGGTCGGACGACTTCATCGCCATGTTCGCCGCCGCGTCCGACGACTTCCAGCGCGACCTGGACCGGCGCGGCCTGCTGCGCGAGTACGCAATCAAGGATGCGATGATCGCCGCGACCTATGTCCTGCTCGCCGCCACCGAGCTGGGCCTGGCCAGCTCGCCGATGAACGGCTGGGACGAGGCCGCCGTGAAGGAGACGATCGGCATCGCCGACCGCGACGACCTGGCCATCGCCCTGCTGGTCGCCGTCGGTTATTCCGCCGAGGAACGCCGCCACCCCGGACGCCGTCCCGTCGACCACAACGTCTTCCACCAGCGTTACGGGCGCTCTGCCGAGTCTGAGGTTCGGTTCCCGGCGAGAACCTGAGGCGACGGTCAGGGAAGGAGCATCGTCTTTCCGACGGGAGAGCTCCCGCCCCTACCGGACGCGGGAGGCCGCGGTGCCGAGGTGGAGCTGCGTTCGCAGTGCCCGGGCCAGATCGGCGAGGACCTGCTCGNCCTCCTCCGCGGGCATGGCGGCGAGCGTCCGGCCGCCGGGGTTGACGTGTTGGAAGCGGGCCAGCTCCGGCGTCTCGGTGAAGGCGCTGGCACTCACGAGGACGGGCAGGACACGGCAGCCGCCCTCGGCAGCGGCGGAGAGCAGGCGGGGGAGCTCGACTTCCCGGATGAAACTCGACGCGAGGAAGTCCGCGCTTACGAGGAGAATCGCATGGCGGGCGCTGGCCAGCGCGGCGTCGATCTCGGAGCGCCAGTCGTCGCCCGGGTGAATGTCCTCGTCGGACCAGACGGTGAGGAGCTTGTCGCGTTCGAGCGGACTGAGGTGGACCCGCAGGCGCTTCAGCCAGTCGACGTCCTGATGGCTGTAGCAGACGAAGGCACGATGNCGCGCAGGCGGCGGGCGCTTCCCCGCGTCCCGGAGCAGTTGTTTGCGGTCGAGCTGGCGGATGTAGAACATGAACTGGGGATCGTCCGCGATCAGCCGCCGGCGCACGGCGTCATGGTAAAGGATCCTGGTGATGGTCTCGTTCTGTGACATCGCCGCGCCGACCCGTTTTGCGAAGACTTTGTCGACCTTCCTGGCCGCGCTGATCTGCGTGCCGGCGTGCTCGTCCAGGCCGAGTATTCCGTCCGGGCTTCTCGCCAGGCCGAGCAGCAGGTCGATGCATACCGTCTCGGCCAGCCCGTCGAGTGCGACGAACGACTCCACCGCATCCTGATACTTCAGTTCAAGCTCCTCTGCGACCTGGATGNGGGCCTCCCGGACGTCCGTGCGGATCGTGATGTGTTCCGGAACGGTCTCCTCAATCCGCGCCAGGCCAAGCAGATGCCAGCACAACGCCTGAGCGGTGATGAGGCTGCCCGCGGCCGCCCGCACGATCGCGGATCGGTCGTCAAAGCTGATGTTCAGCGCCCGCTCGCCCTTGTCGATCAGCTCGTTGATCTGGTCGTCGGTCGCCCGTCCTGGCCGGAAGGCGCGGATCCTGTTCGCGACGTCGAAGCTGACCTTTACCAGCGAACGGGCCGTGTCCGGGATGCCTACGACCACGAGCTTGCGGGTTCGGTCGCCGGAGTCTGCGAGGTGCTTGAGGTAGTCGACCACCCTGCCCTGTTCATTCGCCGACAGGCGATGGTAGTCGTCGATCGCCACGATGCCGGTGTGGCCGGCGCCGCCGATCATCGCGTCGATCTCGGCCCGATCCTTCTCAACTCGCGCGCTGAAGATGCGGGGTTCCTTCAGACGCGCGGCGTCCTGCTCGATCGCATGCCGGAGAAACGTGGTCTTGCCGACTCCCGACGGCCCTTCCAGCACGATGCTCAGGCCGGGCTGGCGCAGGGCCATCCCGAACGCCACGAAACGTTTCGGCTGGACGAACGTGATCTCCGGAATTCCCGTTGGCTGGAAGACCTCACCGACCTCCCACACCCGCCCCCTGCGCACCGCGGACGGCAACGGCAGAGGTTCTGAGTCCGGCTCGGACGCGGGGAACTCGGGCTCCGCCGGCGTCGTGGTTCTGATCCCGACTGGAAAGGACGGTGCCGAGACGGGTTTGATCCTGCCAGCGATTGCTGACCCGACACCNTCGAGGAGAACCTGCCGGGCCGCCGCGNCCTCAAAGCCAAACAGATCAACAGACACGATCTGGCCGAGTAGGCCCGGCCGTGGGCAGTCCTCGATGCGTACCGGAAGGAGCTTGCGGGTCAGCCCGGTCGGATCGGCCCGGATGGCTGCCTGCCACTCCGCTTGCCCGTAGACCGACCGGAGATAGGAGTTGGACAGCACGGCGATAGTCCGAACCGCATGCTCTATACCGTCGGCCATCGAGGCCGTCCAGTTCGAGCCGGGTACGAAGTCCCATGCCTGGATCAAGAGGCGGTGGCCGTGGTCTTCAAGCTGCCACGCTATCCACTCGGNCCATGCCCGGTCCGCCGCTGTATAGGAGACAAAGAAGTCCCAGCCATCCCCAGATCGCCCCCGGTCAATCACACCGCTATTATGCCTCGGCCGGCACCGCAGGTGTACCCCGGGTTACGGCTTGCACGAAACCTCGGACAACTTCGTTTCCGGCCTTGCTTGCTTACCGTCGAAGCCGNCCCCCTGCTCGCAGCGCTCGGCTATCCCACGCAGGAACGCCGTCTCAAGACCGCAACCGTCATCTGTCAGAGCTACGGTCGGACCAGCTGGTAAGGCACCGGACCGCCCTCCGCGACAGTCTCTGGCGTTTCAGGTCGCGGCCGGGGAAGAGGGGGCCGTCCGTACCGGCCGGGGCGCGGCCGCGGGCTCGCCGGTGCCGATACCCGTGCCGGTCGCGGTGGTGGACGGTGCGCGGGAGGTGCGCAGCAGGAGGGCCACGGCGAGCGCGGCGATCCCGGTGGCGACCGCGCCGCCGAGGAAGGCGATCTGCATGCCGTCGACGAAGGCCGTCCGGGCGTGGCCGAGGACCGGTTCGCCGAGGTGGGCGGCGACTCCCAGCGAGGAACGGGCCTTCTCGGCGAGGGCCGGCGGGAGCGCGCCGTGCTGGGCCAGGTGGCGGCGGTAGGTGGAGCTGAGCAGGCTGCCGAGCACGGCGATGCCGAGCGCCCCGCCAAGCTCGCGGGACAGGTCGTTGACGGCGGAGCCGACGCCCTGCAGCGCCGGGGGCAGGCTGTCGGTGACGGCGGTGGTCGCCGGCGTCATCGCCAGGCCCATCCCGACGCCGAGCGGGAACAGCCCGGCCAGCAGCAGCCAGTACGAGCTGCCCTGGTCGAGCCGGGACAGCACGACCATCCCGGCGGTGATCAGCAGCAGCCCGGCCACGCAGCAGGCGCGGGCGCCCACGGCGACGACGACCCTCGGGGCGAGGCGGGCGGCGGGCATCATCCCGGCCGCCATCGGCAGCACGCTGAGCGCCGCCACGAGCGCGCTGTCGCCGCGGACGAGCTGCAGGTACTGCATCGTGATGAAGATCAGGCCGAAGAAGCCGAAGAACTGCAGCAGGATGGCCAGCGTGCCCGCGGCGAACGCCGGCCGGGTGAACAGCCGCGGGTCCAGCAGCGGCNCACGGGTGTGCAGCTCCCAGGCGACGAAGCCGGCCAGCAGCACGACGCCGGCGCCCAGCCCGAGCAGGGTGGGGACGCCGAGCCAGCCGTTCTCCGGCGCCTCGATGATCGAGTAGACGAGCGCGCCGACGCCGGCGATCGAGATCACGGCGCCGACGACGTCGAGCGCCGGGCCGTCCGGGGCGGCCGAGTCGGGCACGAACAGCCAGGTCCCCACCGCGGCGAGGGCGGCGAGCACGACACCGAGCAGGAACACCGAACGCCACGACCACGCCTGCAGCAGCAGCCCGGAGGCGAGCAGGCCGACGACGGCGCTGGCCCCGGCGACGGCCGCCCACACGCCGACCGCGGCCGCCCGCCGTTCCCGCGGGAACGTCCCGGTGATCGTCGACAGGGTCGCCGGCATCACCAGCGCCGCACCGACGCCGAGGACGCAGCGCAGCCCGATCAGCGCCGTCGCGCTGCTCGTGAACGGCGCCGCCGCCGAACCCGCGCCGAAGATCAGCAGCCCGGTCAGCAGGGCGCGTCGCCGCCCGAACCGGTCACCCACCGCACCCGCCGGCAGCAGCAGCGCGGCGAAGACGAGGCTGTAGGCGTCGATGATCCACGACAGCCGGGTCTGTGAGGCGTGGGTGTCGGCGGCGATCGACGGCAGGGCGACGTTCAGCGACGACATCCCCGAGATCACCGTGGCCAGGGCCCCNCACGTGACCACCAGCACCCGGGTGTGGTGGAGAGCGGGCCCGGTCGTGGACGCCGGGTGCGTCTCCGCCGGCGTCGTCGGCGTCGGTGGCGTGGTCGGTGTGGCTGTTGTCGGCGTGGTTGTCGTCGGTGAAGGCGACGTGGTCATCTCGGTCCTCCAGCTTGGTGTGCTGGATCGACCATGGCGAGGCCGGCTAGGGTTGTTCAACCGTGATGAATTCTTCGCCGCGGCGCGGGCGGCGGCCCGGCAGCCCCGACGTGCGGGCCCAGATTCTCGCCGTCGCCCGGGATCGGTTCCGCCGCGAGGGCTACGAGGCGGTCACGATGCGCTCGCTTGCCGCCGACGCCGGCGTCGACGCGGCCCTGATCAGCTACTACTTCGGCTCCAAGCGTGGCCTGTTCGCCGCCGTCCTGCAGCTCACCCTGAACCCCGCGGATGTCCTGGCCGGCCTGCTCGAAGGCGAGCTGGAGTCCCTGCCCCAGCGGGCGATCCGCGCCCTGGTGGTCGGCTGGGACCGGCCCGAGACGGGCCTGCCGCTGCTCACCGCGGTCCGCGCGGCGGCGGCCGACCCCGAGCTCGCGACGCTGCTGCGCGGCGGCCTGCAGCGGGAGATGGTCGACCGGCTGGCCGACCGCCTCAGCGGCGCCGACGCCCGCCACCGCGCGGGCGCGTTCGTCGGCCAGCTCGGCGGCCTGGTGTTCACCCGCTACCTCCTGGCCGTCGAACCGCTCGCCTCCATGACCGTTGATGAAATAGTCCGCACCCTCGGCCCGGCTCTGCGCACCACCCTGTTCGGCACCGTCGCCGGCCATGCCCGCCGTCCGGACGCCGACGGTGGCCGCCCGGCTGTCCGTCGGTAGTCGGGCAGGCCGCGGGCACTTCCTTGCTCTTGTGGGGGGTTCGGCGTCCGATTCGTCCCCCAGAAGGGCAAGGGAAGCCGCGCGGGGTCCGTCGAGGGGCGCCTGCCTACCGGCTAGTGTCGGAGGGTGCGATTCGGTGGTGTTCGGGCGGAACCGGGGACCTTCGCCGTGCCGATCTGCGCGTTGTGGGGTTGAGGGTGCCGTTCACGTTGAGTCATCCGGCGGCGGTNCTGCCGCTGCGGCGCGTCGGGCTGCCGATGAGCGCGATGGTGGCCGGGTCGATGGTTCCCGACGTGCCGGTGTTCTTCGGGTGGCCGGAGTTCTACCGGCTCACGCACAGCCTGCTCGGTGTCGTGACCGTCGCTCCGGTGCTGTCNCTGGTCGCGTTGGGGGTGTGGTTCCATCTCACTCGCGACGCCCTGGTCGATCTCGCCCCGGATCCGGTCCGGTTGCGGCTGNCTGCGCGAGCGCGGCTCACGGGACGCCAGTGGCTGCTGGCACCGGTGGCCGCGGCCGTGGGGGCGGCGACCCATGTCGTCTGGGACGACTTCACCCACGAAGATCGGTGGGGCGTCCGGCAGGTGGCATGGTTGCGCGCCGAGCACGGCGCCCTGCCTGGTTACAAGTGGGCGCAGTACGGCATGAGCGCGGCCGGGCTGGTCGTCGTCGCGGCGGCGATCGCCGCCCACCTGCGGGCACTGCCACGGGGGCCGCGGCGGCCGCGTCGGCATCCGTCGGAGTCGGTGGTCCTGCCGGCGGTGGTGGTCGTCGCCGCGGGTGTAGGCGGTGTCGTCGGCCTGACGTACGTGCCGCACGGGCTGCACGCCGTCACCTTCCACGGGGTTGTCACCGGGGTGATGGCGCTGGTGGCCGGGCTGCTGGTCGTCGCCGTCGGCTGGCAGGCGGCAACGCGCGGGCCGACCGTCGAGTAGCCCGCGCCGGTGGTGGCGGTCCGGTCGCTCAGGCGGCGCCGGAGTGCATGCTGACGACGTTGCCCTTGACGTGGTTGACGACGAGGTCCTCCAGGCAGCCGCGCAGCCGGCGGCGGGTGCCCCCGACCGCCGTCACCCGACCACCGGCTGCGTCGCGGCGGTCAGTCCCACATGAGGCCGCCGTCGATGAGCAGGGAGTGGCCGGTGATGAAGCCGGCCTCGTCGGAGAGCAGGTAGGCGACGGACCCGGCGACCTCCTCCGGGGTGCCGATGCGTCCCATCGGGACGAGCGAGGCCCACTCCGCCTGCTGCTCGGGGCCGTAGCCGGNGAGCCCCTCGGTGAGGATCGTGCCGGGGCACACCGCGTTGACGCGGATGTTGCGCCGGGCGTACTGCAGCGCCGCGTTCTTCGTCAGGCCGACCACGCCGTGCTTGGCCGCGGTGTATCCGGCCATCGACGGCGCGTTCTTCACCCCCGCGTTGGACGCCATGTTGACGATCCGGCCGTGCCCGGCGTCGACCATGTGGCCGAGTTCGGCGCGCATGCAGAGGAACACGCCCCGCAGGTCCACTCCGAGGACCCGGTCCCAGTCCTCGACCGGCAGCAGGTGCAGGTCCGTCGGCGCGTGCGCGACGCCCGCGTTGTTCACCGCCATGTCGAGGCCGCCGAGCACCGACACGGCGGTGTCGAACAGCTCGGTGACGCTGGCGGGGTCGGCGACGTTCGACGCCACGAAGGTCGCCTTGCCGCCCTGGTCGGCGATGCGCCGGACGGTCTCCTGACCGCCCTTCTCGTCGATGTCGGAGACCACGACCTGAGCACCGTCGGCCGCCAGCCGCAGCGAGACGGCGCGACCCAGCCCCGAACCCGCCCCCGTGACGACGACTCCCGCTCCATCGAATGCCATGACGACTCCCTCGTGACCATCCCCGTGAACGCTGTTGTCCTGCACGTTCATCCTGCTCGGAAAGGGCGTACCTACCCGTTCGTGCCAGCGTCTGTCTGCTCACATCGCCCGTCCGGACGGGCACGTCACCGAGCGGTCGGGCGCATCACCGGTCGGGCAGCAGGCGGGGGATCGCCCGGACGTAGACGATCATGCCGACGACCTCGACGAGGGTCTGGGTGACGACGACGGCGGCGGCGATCGCGAACCGGTCGGGCAGCGACAGTGCCAGCGGCAGCACGACGAGCGAGTTGCGGGTCGCCCCGCTGAACACCACCGCCCGGGCGGCGGGGACGTCGAGGTGGAACAGCCGGGCGACCCCGAGCCCGGCGAACGCCATGACGACGAGAAAGGTGACGTACGCCGGCACCAAGGCGGCCACCTCGGCGAGGTCGTCGTCGATCTTCGGGGTCTGCGACGCGACGACCGAGCCCAGGACGACGACCATGAGCGGCACCATCGCCGTCCCGGCCGCCCCGGCGAACGCCGCGCCCGCGGGCCGGCGCGCGGCCCACGCCTGCACCGTCCAGGCCAGCGCGAGCGGGACGACGATCAGGCCGCCGAACGCCGCGAGGAACGGGTCGATCTCGACGACGTCGGCGAGCCCCGGGCCGAGGAAGGCCAGCAGGAACACCGGCAGCAGCAGCATCTGCGCGGCCAGCAGCACCGGCGTGGNGGCCAGCAGCGCGCCGGCGCGGGCCCCCGCGAGCCCNCTGAACACGATCACGTAGTCGACGCACGGGCACAGCAGGACGAGCAGCACCCCGAGCCGCACCGCCCGCTCGCCCGGCAGGACCGGCAGCATCGCGGCGACGACGCTCGGAACGACGACGAAGTTGACGACCAGCACCGCGGCGAGGAACCGTCCCGCCCGCAGCGACCGCGCCAGCTCCGCCGCCGGCACCTGCAGGAACGTCACGAACAGCAACGCCCCGAGCGCCGGGTTGATCGCGTGCGCCAGCCCCGGCCCGGCCCCGGGAACCGCCCGACCCGCGGCCGCGCCGACGGCGATCGCGCCCAGGTAGATCGGCACCTGCCACCGCTCCAGCGCCGCCGCGATCCGCTCCCGCACCCGTCCCCTCTCCGCCCGATGCACCGTCCCCACGCCGTTGTACCGGCGGCGGGTTTCAGGCGAGGTCGTCGACGGAGGCCGGCGAACGGGTGGCCGGGCCGAGTTCGGCGTCGTCGAGGGCGGTCAGGGACGGGGGCGGTTCGGCGGCGGGGAGGCTGACGACCATCGTCAGGCCGCCGCCGGGGGTGTCCTCGGGGGTCAGGGTGCCGTTCATCGCCTCGGTCAGCCCGCGGGACAGCGCGAGCCCGAGGCCGACACCGGTGGTGTTGTCCCGGTCGCCGAGCCGCTGGAACGGCCGGAAGACCTGGTCGCGGTGGTCGGCGGGAATGCCGGGTCCGTGGTCGACCACGCGCAGCTCCACCCGGTCGGCGAGGCTGCTGGCGGTGATGACCGGCGGACGCCCTGCCGGGGCGTGGCGCAGCGCGTTGCCGACGAGGTTCACCAGCACTCGTTCCAGCAGCGCCGGGTCGGCGTCGATCGTCGGCAGGTCGTCGGGGATGCGGATGGCGATGGCGCGCGCGGGCGGGCCGAGCTCGTCGAGCGCGTGCGGGACGACGTCGTCGAGACCGATCGGGCGGGGGAACACGCTCAGCGCCCCGGCCTGCAGCCGGGACATGTCCAGCAGGTTCTCCACCAGCCGGGTGAGCCGGTCGAGGGACTCCTCCGCGGTGGCGAGCAGCTCGTCGCGTTCGTCCCGGCTGAGCACGGCCTCGGTCGAGTGCAGGCCGGTGACGGCGGCCTTGGCGGCGGCGAGCGGGGTGCGCAGGTCGTGGCTGACGGCGGTGAGCAGCGCGGCGCGGACCCGGTCGGCCTGGGCGATGGGCACGGCCCGCGCGGCGGCCTCGGCCAGGCGGCGCTGGTCGAGGGCGACGGCGGCCTGGGCGGCGAAGGCGGCGAGGATGCGCCGGTCCGCGGCCGGCAGCGGCCGTCCGGTGAGCGTCAGGGCCAGGGTGTCGCCGACGGGGACGTCCACCGCGCCGTCCTCGGGCCGGGAACACGGGTCCGGGCCGACGCTGAGCACGGCCCGCCAGCCGTCGCCGTCGCGTTCGAGCAGGGTCGCCGAGGTCATGGCGAACGTCTCCCTGGCCCGGTCGAGCAGGGCGGGCAGCGCGTCCTCGCCGCNCAGCACGCTGCCGGCGAGCATCGACAGGGTCGTCGCCTCCGCGGCGGCGCGCGCGGCCTGGCCGTAGCGGCGGGCGGAGAGGTCGACGACGCGGCTGACCATCGTCGCGACCAGGACGAAGCCGGCCAGGGCGAGGGCGTTGTTGCCCTCCGCCACCGACCAGTGGTGCAGCGGCGGGGTGAAGTAGTAGTTCAGCAGCAGGGAGCTGGCCAGGGCGCACAGCAGCGCCGGCCAGAACCCGCCGATCAGCGCCACCGACACCACGACGATCAGGTAGCCGAGCATCTCGGTGGCCAGGTTGAGGGTCCCGCGGCCCTGGACCAGCGCCGCGGTCAGGGCGGGGACGAGCGCCAGGGTGAGCGCGGTCGCGACGAGCCGGCGGCGCGGAGTCAGCCCGCTGCGCACGCGCGGCAGCCGCCAGCCGGTGCCGGCCTCGGCGTGGGTGACCATGTGCACGTCGATCGGCCCGGACTGGTTCGTGGTGGTGACGCCGATGCCGGGGGTGAGGATCCGGGCGAGCCGGCCGCGGCGGCTGGCGCCGAGGACGAGCTGGGTGGCGTTCTCCGCGCGGGCGAAGTCGAGCAGGGCCGTCGGCACGTCGTCGCCGATCACCTGGTGGAAGCTGCCGCCGAGGCTGTCGACGAGCACCCGCTGCCCGGCCAGGGCCGCGGGGTCCGCGCCGGTGAGGCCGTCGGAGCGGGCGACGTGCACGGCGAGCAGCTCCGCGCCCTTGGTCCGGGAGGCGATCCGGGCCGCCCGGCGGATCAGGGTCTCGCCCTCCGGGCCGCCGGTGAGCGCGACGACGACCCGCTCGCGGGTCTCCCACGTCCCGCCGATGTGGTGCTCGGCCCGGTACCGGTCGAGCTGGTCGTCGACCTTGCCGGCCAGCCACAGCAGGGCGAGTTCGCGCAGGGCGGTGAGGTTGCCGGGGCGGAAGTAGTTGGCCAGCGCCGCGTCGACCTTGTCCGCGGCGTAGATGTTGCCGTGGGCCATCCGCCGCCGCAGCGCCTCGGGGGCCATGTCGACGAGCTCGACCTGGCTCGCCGCGCGGACCACCGCGTCGGGCACGGTCTCCCGCTGCGCCACCCCGGTGATCGTCTCGACGACGTCGTTGAGCGACTCCAGGTGCTGGACGTTGACGGTGGAGATGACGTCGATGCCGGCGTCGAGCAGCTCCTGGACGTCCTGCCAGCGCTTGGCGTGGCGGCTGCCGGGGACGTTGGTGTGGGCGAGTTCGTCGACGACCGCCACCGCGGGGCGCCGCGCCAGCACCGCGTCGAGGTCCATCTCGGTGAAGGTGGCGCCGCGGTNCTCGGCGAACCGGCGGGGGATCACCTCCAACCCGTCGAGCATCGCGGCGGTGTGGTGGCGCGCGTGCGTCTCGACCAGGCCGACGACGACGTCGGTGCCCCGGTCCCGGCGGCGGCGGGCCTCGTCGAGGGCGGCGTAGGTCTTGCCCACCCCGGGCGCCGCCCCCAGGTAGATGCGCAGTGTTCCGCGTGGCACGCCACCCATGGTGCGCCCGTCCGGCCTGGGCGGGAAGCATCGGAAGGTCCGGACAGGCCGCTTTTTCAAGATCGGTGTTAGCGGGCCGTGAGAAACCGGCCGGACGGCGTGAGAAACGTGTGAGCGATCACCCTTTTCGGTTTTCGTCGCGCTTTACTGGGCCCCTGCCGGGACGAAGGAGGGGCGCATGNAAGACGTGGTGTACGTCCTGCTGACGCTGGGATGTTTCGCACTGTTGGCGCTGGTGCTGCGAGGGGTCGAAAGGCTGTGAATGCGGAGAACATCGCCGGACTGGTGCTGGCGATCGCACTGGGGATATTCGTCGTCGCGGCGCTGCTGTTCCCGGAGCGGTTCTGATGTCGACGTCCGTGGCCGGCGTGCTGNCCGTCGCGCTGCTCGTCGCCGCGCTCTGGGTCATCTACCGTCCGTTCGGTGACTACCTATACCGGGTGTTCACGGCGAAACGGCACCTGCGGGTCGAGCGGGCGATCTACCGGCTGACCGGGGTGNATCCCGACACCGGCCAGCGGTGGCCGGTGTACGCCCGCAGCGTGCTGGCGTTCTCGTTGGTCAGCGTGCTGCTGCTGTACCTGCTCCAGCGCGTCCAGGAGCATCTGCCACTGAATCTCGGATTCGGCGCGGTGGGGCCGGCGCTGGCCTGGAACACCGCGGTCAGCTTCATGACGAACACCAACTGGCAGGCGTACTCCGGCGAGTCGACCATGGGCCACACCGTGCAGATGACGGGCCTGGCCGTGCAGAACTTCGTCTCCGCGGCGNTCGGCATCGCGGTGGCGATCGCGGTGGTGCGCGGCTTCGCGCGGCGCCGCGCGCCGGTGGCTGTGGGCGGTCCGGGTGGTCCGAACGGGCCGGGTGGGCCGGGTGGGCCGAACGGGCCGGGCGCCGGCAGCCGGGACGACGTGATCGGCACCGGTGACGAGCTCGGCAACTTCTNGGTGGACCTCACCCGGACGGTGATCCGGATCCTGCTGCCGGTCTGCGTGATCGCGGCGATCGTGCTCGTCGCCGGCGGGGCGATCCAGAACCTGCACGGCAACCGGGTGGTGTCCACGCTGGNCGGTGGCCATCAGACGATCACCGGCGGGCCGGTCGCCAGCCAGGAGGCCATCAAGGAGTTCGGCACCAACGGCGGCGGCTTCTACAACGTCAACTCGGCGCACCCGTTCGAGAACCCGACGTCGTGGACGAATCTGGTCGAGATCTTCCTGCTGCTGGCGATCGCCTTCTCGCTGCCGCGCACCTTCGGCCGGATGGTCGGCGACCGCCGCCAGGGGCTGGCGATCGTCGCGGTCATGGCGGTGCTGGCCCTGGGCAGCTTCGCGGTGAACGCCGCCTTCCAGACCGCGCACCACGGGACGGTGCCGGTCGCGGTCGGCGCGGCGACGGAGGGCACCGACACCCGGTTCGGCGTGCCGAACTCGGCATTGTTCGCCAGCGCGACGACGCTGACCTCCACCGGCGCCGTCAATTCCTTCCACGACTCCTACACGAGTCTCGGCGGCGCGACGCTGCTGTTCAACATGATGCTCGGCGAGGTCGCGCCCGGCGGCACCGGATCCGGTCTTTACGGAATGCTCGTGCTGGCCGTCGTCACCGTCTTCGTCGCCGGGTTGATGATCGGGCGAACACCCGAGTATCTCGGGAAGAAGATCGGCTCCCGAGAGATCAAGTTCGCCTCCCTGTACTTCCTCGCCACGCCGGCGATCGCCCTGCTCGGCACCGGAGTCGCGATGGGGCTGCCCGGTGAGCGGGCCAGCATGCTCAACTCCGGGGCGCACGGACTGTCCGAGGTGCTCTACGCCTTCACCTCGGCGGCGAACAACAACGGCTCGGCGTTCGCCGGCATCGGTGTGAACACCACCTGGTACAACACCGCGCTGGGCCTGGCGATGCTGTTCGGCCGGCTGCTGCCGATGCTGCTGGTGCTCGGGATGGCCGGCTCCTTCGCCCGCCAGCATCCGGTCCCGGCGACCGCCGGGACGCTGCCGACGCACCGGCCCCAGTTCGCCGGGATGCTCGGCGCCATCGCCCTGATCATCGTTGCGCTGACGTTCTTCCCGGCACTCGCCCTCGGCCCGCTCGCGGAAGGGATCCACTGATGACCACCACCGTCATCGCCCCGCCCAGCGCCGCGCCGCGGCCGGGCCGGGGCCGGGGCCGGGGCGGGCCGCGCCGGGTCGGCGGCGGCCTGCTCGACCCGCGCCAGCTTGNCCGCTCGCTGCCCGCGGCCCTGCGCAAGCTCGATCCCCGCACGCTGTGGCACAACCCGGTCATGCTGATCGTCGAGGTCGGTGCGGCGTTCACGACCGTGCTGGCGATCGCCGACCCGTCCGTGTTCGGCTGGCTGATCACCGTCTGGCTGTGGCTCACCGTCGTCTTCGCGAACCTCGCCGAGGCCGTCGCCGAGGGCCGCGGCAAGGCCCAGGCCGCGGCGCTGCGGCGCACCCGCACCGACACGATCGCCCGCCGTCTGACCGGCTGGTCACCCGGCCAGCCCGCCCCCTCCGACGCCGAGATCGCCGCGGGGGCCCTCGCCGCGGGGGAGCGGATCTCGGTGCAGGAGGTGCCCGCGCCCGGGCTCGTACGCGGGGACATCGTCGTCGTGGCCGCCGGGGAGCTCATCCCCGGGGACGGGGACGTGGTCGAGGGCATCGCCAGCGTCGACGAGTCGGCGATCACGGGGGAGTCCGCGCCGGTGATCCGCGAGTCCGGCGGCGACCGGTCGTCGGTCACCGGCGGGACGAGGGTGCTCTCCGACCGGATCGTCGTGCGGATCACCCAGCAGCCCGGGGAGAGCTTCATCGACCGGATGATCGGCCTCGTCGAGGGCGCCGACCGGCGCCGCACCCCGAACGAGATCGCGCTGAACATCCTGCTCGCCGCGCTCACCGTCATCTTCCTGCTCGCCGTCGCCACCCTGCAGCCGCTGGCGATCTTCACCAAGGCGCAGCAGCCCGCCATCCCGGACTCGGCGGCGCTGACCGGTCACGGGATCACCGGCATCGTGCTGGCGTCCCTGCTGGTCTGCCTCATCCCGACCACGATCGGGGCGCTGCTGTCCGCGATCGGCATCGCCGGGATGGACCGGCTCGTCCAGCGCAACGTGCTCGCGATGAGCGGCCGGGCGGTCGAGGCCGCCGGCGACGTCAACACGCTGCTGCTCGACAAGACCGGCACGATCACCTTCGGCAACCGTCAGGCCCGGGAGTTCCTCCCGGTCGGCGGGATCGATGCGGCCGCCCTCGCCGACGCCGCGCAGCTGTCCTCGCTCGCCGACGAGACGCCGGAGGGCCGTTCGGTCGTCGTGTTCGCCAAGGAGCACCACGGCCTGCGCGAACGCTCACCCGGCGAGCTACGCACGGCGACGTTCGTCCCCTTCACCGCCCAGACCCGGATGTCCGGCGTCGACCTCGCCGACCCGGCCGACGGCGTCGAGAGCGCGGGCGTGGGCGGGGCCGGCGGGCAGAGGCGTCGGCGGATCCGCAAGGGCGCGGCCAGCGCGGTGATCCTCTGGGTGCGCCAGGCCGGCGGGACGATCCCCGCCGAGCTGGGCGAGATCGTCGACGGGGTCTCCGCCGCCGGCGGGACGCCGCTGGTCGTAGGGGAGATCACCGGCGCCGGCCCGGCGGCGCACGCCCGGGTCCTCGGCGTCATCCAGCTCGCCGACGTCGTCAAGAGTGGCATGCGGGAACGGTTCGACGAGATGCGCCGGATGGGCATCCGCACCGTAATGATCACCGGCGACAACCCGCTGACGGCGAAGGCGATCGCCGAGGAGGCCGGGGTCGACGACTTCCTCGCCGAGGCCACCCCGGAGGACAAGCTCGCCCTCATCCGCGCCGAGCAGGCCGGCGGCAAGCTCGTCGCGATGACCGGCGACGGCACGAACGACGCCCCGGCGCTCGCCCAGGCCGACGTCGGCGTCGCCATGAACACCGGCACCTCCGCCGCGAAGGAGGCCGGCAACATGGTCGACCTCGACAGCGACCCGACGAAGCTGATCGAGATCGTCGAGATCGGCAAGCAGTTGCTGATCACCCGCGGGGCGCTGACCACGTTCTCCATCGCCAACGACGTCGCCAAGTACTTCGCGATCATCCCGGCGATGTTCGCCGGCGTCTACGGCNGGCTGGACCGGCTCAACATCATGCGGCTGGCCACCCCCGAGTCGGCGATCCTGTCCGCCGTCATCTTCAACGCGCTCGTCATCGTCGCCCTGATCCCGCTGGCGCTGCGCGGAGTGCGCTACACGCCGAGCAGCGCCTCCGCCCTGCTGTCGCGCAACCTGTCCCGTTACGGCCTCGGCGGGATCATCGCGCCGTTCGTCGGCATCAAGATCATCGATCTGCTCGTCCAGTTCATCCCGGGGGTGGGTTGACCCATGTTCGCGCGACTGCCCGGCTGGGCCCGCCAGCACCTGGCCGCCCTGCGGATCCTGCTCGTGTTCACCGTCGTCGTCGGCCTCGCCTACCCGCTGGCGATCCTCGCCGTCGCCCAGCTCCCCGGCCTGCACCACCGCGCCGACGGCTCGTTCGTCCACGGCGCCGACGGCCGCCGGCTCGGCTCGTCGCTGATCGGCCAGTCGTTCACCGACGCCGACGGCAACCCGCTGCCGCGCTACTTCCAGAGCCGGCCGTCGGCCGCCGGGGACGGCTACGACCCGACGTCCACGTCCGCGTCGAACCTCGGCCCGGAGGACGTCGTCGACACCTTCGACGACCCGGCCACGCGTGACGCCGACGAGTCCCGGCAGAGCCTGCTCACCCAGGTCTGCGCCCGCAGCATGGCCGTAGGGACGCTCGACGGCGTCGACGGCCGCCGGCCGTACTGCACCGCCTCCGGGGTCGGCGCCGTGCTCGCCGTCTACCACGCCGGGCCCGGCTACGACGGCCGGGTGACGCGGGTCGTCAGCGTCGACGAGCTGTGCCCGGCCCGGCCGTTCCTCGCCACCTACGCCGGCGTGCCGGTGCGCTGCCGGACGCTGACCGACGACATCGCCGCCGGCCGGCGCGTCCTGATCCGCGGCGACGCTCCCGCGCACCCCGCCGTCCCCGCGGACGCGGTCACCGCCAGCGCCAGCGGCCTCGACCCGCAGATCAGCACCGCCTACGCTGACCTTCAGGTCAGCCGGGTCGCCCGGGTCCGCGGCCTGCCCGTGGGCCAGGTCGCCGCGCTCGTGCGGGATCACACGACCGGCCGCAGCCTCGGCTTCCTCGGCGAACCGGCGGTCAACGTGCTCGGCCTCAACCGGGCGCTGGACGCGCTCACCCCGGCGCGGCGGTGAGCCCGGCGGCCGGGTCGGGCGGCGAGGGGAGCGGGGAGCCGGTGGGACGCATCCTGATCGTCGAGGACGAGCCGCAGCTGCTGCGCGCGATGCGGATCAACCTGCACAGCCGCGGCCACGAGGTCCGCACCGCCGTCGACGGTGCCCACGCGCTGCGCGAGGCCGCCAGCCACCCGCCCGACCTGGTCGTGCTCGACCTCGGCCTGCCCGACCTCGACGGCATCGACGTCATCCGCGGCCTGCGCGGCTGGACCCGCGTTCCGATCATCGTCCTGTCCGGCCGCACCTCCGGCCACGACAAGATCGCTGCCCTGGACGCGGGCGCCGACGACTACGTGACCAAGCCGTTCTCCGTCGAGGAACTCCTCGCCCGCATCCGCGCCGTCACCCGCCGCGCCGGCGGTGCCGAGACCGGTCCGGTCATCACCCTCGGCCGCCACCGCATCGACTTCGCCACCAAGACGGTCACCACCCNCCCCGACCCGGCGACACCCTCGGCCAGCGAGTCCGTGCAGGGGGCCGAGCCGGGGCCGACTCCCGAGTCGGTGCGGTTGACGCCGACCGAGTGGCGGCTGCTGGCGACCCTGGTCCGCGAGCCCGGCAAGCTGATCAGCTCGCGGTCCCTGCTCGACCAGGTCTGGGGCCCCGGCCACGCCGACGACACCTCGTCCCTGCGTCTCTACGTCAACCGCCTGCGCCGCAAACTCGAACCCGACCCGTCCCGCCCCCGCCACCTCACCACCGAACCCGGCATGGGCTACCGCTACCAGCCGTGACGCAATCGGCGTGGCTGGAGCCGGGTGCGTCGGCGGCGCCTGTGCTGATCCCCGAGGATCATCGCTCGAAGATGCCGTTTTTGCAGGTCAGNGGGCCGGCCGCCTTTTCTTGGTAAAAGGGTTGGCCCGAAAGAAACGGTGACCGCCCCGTTGGCTATGTTGTTGCCTCGTCAGCGCGGCAACGTAGGCGGACGAAGCGGTGGGTACACGGCATGGCGATGAGGCTGGGCAGTTCCTACACCCTGGAATCCCTGGTCGGACGGGGTGGGATGGGGGAGGTGTGGCGTGGGCACGACCAGTCNGGACGAGTCCTCGCCTTCAAGCTCCTGCTGCCGGAACTCACCACCGACGAAAGAATAGTCGCCCGGTTCATGCGGGAGCGTTCGGTCCTCACCCGCATTCAGTCGCCGTTCGTGGTGAAGGTCTGGGACCTGGTCGCCGAGCACGGCCGGCTGGCCATTGTGATGGACTTCATCGAGGGTTCCGACCTGCGTCAGTACCTGCGTTCCCGGGGAACGCTGCCCCCGGCGGAGGCGGCGGCCCTGACCGGCGACGTTCTGACCGGTCTCGGCGTCGCCCACGACCTCGGCATCGTCCACCGCGACCTCAAACCCGCGAACGTCCTGCTCGGCGGCGACTCTCCGGCGCTGCACCCCAGGGTGACCGATTTCGGCATCGCCGCCGTGATGGANGCCTCCACCGAGCTGACCACCAGCCAGGGCATCCTCGGCACGCCGACGTACATGGCCCCGGAGATGGTCTCCGGGGGTGAGGTCGGTCCGCCCGCGGACGTCTACGCCGCCGGCATCGTGCTCTACGAACTGCTCAGCGGGGTCACCCCGTTCGCCGGACTGATGCCGCTGGCCGTCATGCGCGCCCACGTCGATCTGCTGCCCGGTCGTCCCCCCGGCCTCGACGACGCGCTGTGGGCCGTCATCTCGGCCATGCTCGCGAAGAACCCGGCGGACCGGCCCGGGATGGCGGACCTGCGCGCGCTGCAGCCCGGACTCGAGGGCCGCCCCGCCCAGCCGCCGCTCGGCTCGCCGCCGCCCGCCGCGACCGGACCGCAGCCGGCCCCGGCCGGCCCCGCCCATCCGCAGGCCGCGGCTCCGTTACCTCCGCCGGACCCCGTGACAGCGGACTCGGTGGTGTCGGACCCGGTCGCGTCAAACCCGGTGGCGTCAAACCCGGTGGCGTCGGACCCGGTGGCGTCAAACCCGGTGGCGTCGGACCCGGTGGCGTCAAACGCGCACGGCGGTTACTGGCGGCGGGTGCCCGTCTTCGTCGCCGTCGTGGCGGTGGTCCTCACCCTCGGGGCGACGGCGTTGGAGCGCACGTTGCGCGACGGGCCGGACCCAGCCCCTCGTCAGAACCTGGCGGCCAGCGACCCCGGACCCGTCCGACCGTCGACCGCGGCCGCGTCCTCGGCCACCACCGGCACATCCCCGGTCACCGGTGCCGCGGCGTCGGCCACCGCGGGCGCGACGTCGGCCACTGCTGAGGCATCCTCGGCCACCGCCGAGCCCGGTTCCGCGGGGCCGGCCGCGCCTGCCGCCGGAACCGGGTCGCGCCCGGCGCCGGGTTCGGCGGCCGGGCCCGGCACCGGGAACGTCTCGGCGGGCAATGCGGTTCCCGTCGCCGAACCGGTAGCACCCAGGTCGCAGCCGCCAGCCGGGACCGCAGGCGATCCCGCGACCGCACCGGCCCCGGCGGCTCCCGCGGCCCAGTCGGCGACGAAGTCCTGGGCCGACACCGCGACCGGCGCCTGCCTCGACAGCGACGGTGCCAGGATCTACACGCTCGACTGCAACGGTGGCGACTGGCAGCGGTGGACCCGGGACGGTCTCCGGTTCCGCAACCTCCACACCGGCACCTGTATGGCCAGCGCCGCCGGTGGGCACACCGCGGACGGCACCCAGATCCCGGACTCCCTGTACGCGACCACCTGCGACGGGTCCGCCGGCCAGCAGTGGGCGGTCGCGTCGAGCACCCGATTCGGGCAGGCTTTCCGCAACGTGGCGACGGGAAACTGCCTGGACAGCAATCACGAAAGCCCGAACGGAACCGGATACCAGGCCTACACGCTGCCCTGCAGCGGCAACAACTACCAGAACTGGACGTAGACGCCATGTCCTTGGATCCGCGTCGCGGAGCCGGTACGGCGTCGGTGACGCCCACCCCCGGGTCGACTACGGGCCGCCGCCGACGCGAGACGCGACGGCGATCGCAACCAGGGCCGAACGTGCCCTCACCACCCGACCAAACCTAGCCTGACCAAGGCTAAACTAATACCTAAACTAATCAAACCTAGACTTCGAAATTCGGATTCCCCGGAAGGTTTTCGTGTGCGGCTTCGAGCACGCGACGCCAGGTGACGTCCTTCGCGGCCCCGAGGATGATCCTGTCGTGGATCAACTGCCAGTAATGCTCGGGGGTGAGGTCCTCCTGCCAGGGCGGTCGGCGCTCTCGGGGCAGCCCGGCCCTGGCCAGAAGCCCGTCCGCGAGCGTCGGATTGTGAAACGCCTGCGCGACTGCTTTGATCTGCTGGTCTGTCGTCAACCGAGCCGAGCCGCGCCCCGCAGGAAGAGTTCCTCCGGCGGTCGCCGGAGCCCCGCTCCGATATTTCTCGGCNCAGGCTCGCATCAGGGGATTGTTCGCACGCTCGGCGTAGGCCTTCGCGGCGAGAGGCGCCAGCCAGCCGGCGGCCTGCGCCTGTTCGACCACCGTGAACACGGCGGCTTCCATCCCGACGGCATCGCCGACGTAGTTGTCGAGCGCACGGTCGAGTCGGTGCCGAAGGAACCGGGCAAAATCCGATCGTCTGGGGAACACGGTGCACAGAATCTTGCTGAGCTCGCCCTGCTCCGGTCCGGTGAGCTGTTCGACCCGTGCCCAGTCGATCTCCAGAGGACCTCTGGATTCCGTCATGATGCGAGAACGCTCCTTCCGGCGAGGTGGCGGCTTGCCGGGGGTGGTCCTCCTGCCTGGTTGAGCCGACAGGCGGAGGCAGGCCACGGAAGAGAAGATCAGGGCGACCGCGGCTTCGGGGAGGAGGATGCTCGGCTCTTCTGGCCCGGCGCCGAGCAGAAGAGCCACGGGCACCCCGACGACCGCACCCAGCAACGCGGCAAGGACCACGACGAGACCGTCCGGCCGGCGGGGGAGCTGCAACCTCACGATGGCGAACGCCGCCATCGCCGTCCCGACGACGGCCCCGACCCCTACTGGGCTGAGGACCGCGCCCGGCCCAGGCCACCATGCCGGCGAGGCGACGGCGAAGATCGATGCCACGGTTCCGCCCGAGGCGAGCGCAACAGACCATGCCGTACGCCGACGTCCGTTCACGTACCGCCGTTCCGGGGAGTCGGAGCCACGCACATTCCTACGTTTTCCCGCAGTCCGGCAGCTCGAGCTTCGAACGATGGTAGACCTCGGCCGCTTCCGGATGCAACGNCACCAGGCAGAACAGAGAGGACGCCTGGCTCGTCAGATAGCTCTCCAGACCCGCCAGCTTGTTGTGCCTCGGCTGGTGCCCCCAGAGAGCGTCCGTGAGCGGCGCCCGGCGCTCCTCCGACAGCAGAATCCGGGCCAACGCCACCACCAAGCCGGGGTCGGCGGATTGCAGGACCACCAGGCCGTTGGGTACACCGACGGTCGTGACGTCATGGGGGAGGCCGTAGTCCTCCTTGAAGATCGTGCCGGGCAGGATCACGTCCTGGTCGATGAATTTCCTGCCGGCCCGCTCCCGGTAGACCTCCCGCCAGTTGTCGTTCATGTCGTACCGCACGCCCGGTGAGATGGAGAGCAGGTGAGCATGGTGCTCCCGGATCTCCGTCTGAACCTGGAGCGTCGGCGTCGCGTTCACCCAGATGACCNCATCAACGGCGTCGGGCCCATCGCTGTTGAGGTGCGTGAAACCATCTCGCAGTTTCTCCTGCCTGACCTTCGTCAGGTCGAGTTCGGTGGAGCAGATCTCGCGGTAGAAGACCTGGGTCAGCTGCAGCGAGCCGGACAGCGGCAGGCCGGCGCTGAGGGGGCGGTCGCAGAGCTGGTGCACGTCGGTGATGTTCGGCTGGTCAGGCCGGTTGGGCCGGTCCCGGACGACGATCTGCATGAGGTCGTCGAACGCCGGCCCGATGGTCCGCAGGCCCGCTATCGGATTCTGAGGTTTCGGGGCGCGTGCTCCCCCGGTCGGGCCAGGTGCGAACTGGTTGACTCCGTAGGTCGCGTCCACCGCCACGTTGAGCTTGGCTATAGCGATTCCGCAGCGGGCGTTCTCCTGGAGATGATAGAGGTTGTCCGCACCGCCGTCAGTCGCCTGCGGGGCTGCTGTCACTCCCGGCAGTTCCAGGCTGATCTGCTCTGCCAGGGCCGTCGCGAAAGGNCAGTACGGCGACTGCTGGTTGCCGGTGAAAATATCCACCCTGGCGCAGTCGGAACGCTTGTGTGCTGAGGGCTCCGGATGATTCCCCTGCTTCCCCAGAATCAGCCCGCCCAGCACGAGAGCAAGCACCGCGAGAACGACGATGACTACCAGCCAGCGCCGGGCGTGATCCCCCGGCTGGTCCCTGACCGCCATGCCCCTGCCCCCCCGGCCCGGCGTGCGCCTCGTGGCCCCCGCCCAGAGTGTGCCGAACTGTCATCACTCTACCGGCGGGGCGATTGTGGCCCTCTCCGCCATGCTGGTTCGACGGCTCATGCTTGCTTGTGCGCAGCTTCGACGAACCCGCCGGTGCCACCGCGGAATTGCCTCCCCTGGTCGCAGATTCGTGCCGGCCGAGTAGGTCCGGCCGAGAAGGTCCGGCCGGACCGGTGTTGCGCGGCACAGGGCCGTTTCTCGTGCACGTCGGGAGCGGTACCGCCGGCGGAACCCCGGCTCCGGTTCCGTGGACCGGCACGCCGGGCCGGGACGGCCTTACGCGGTACTGCGAGCGGGCGCGGTCCGAGCGGGATCGTCCTGGGCGTCCTCGCCCGGCCCCTGNGGCCCGGCCCCTGCGGCCCGGCCCGGTACGCCTCGGCGATCAGATCGCCGTGTGCGCTGGTTTAGGGTAGCCTAACCAAACATTCGAGGGCTTCGCCTGGTCGACCCTGGTGTTGGCACGACACAGGTACCGGCGTCGGCACTGTGGACCCGGCGGCGGCAGCCCGACAACGGGGGAGGACGGGTGGCTTTCGTACCCTGGCGGCGCCACGGCCCGACGGCCCGATCCGCCCGATCCTGGCCGGCCGCCGAGGTGTCGTCAGCTGCGGACGCGTCGCCGGTCGACGGCTCGTCGGCTCCCGGCGATGCCGGCCGCCCGCCGGCCCGGCTGCTCGGCGAGGAGCTGACCCTCGCCTACGACCGTCGCGTCGTCGCGCAGGGCCTCGCGGTGCGGATCCCCGACGGCGCGTTCACCGTGATCGTGGGCCCGAACGCCTGCGGCAAGTCCACCCTTCTGCGTGCCCTGGCCCGGGTCATGCGCCCGGCCGCCGGCGTGGTGCGCCTCGACGGCGCGCAGATCGCGTCATTGCCGTCCAAGGAGATCGCCCGGCGCCTCGGCCTGCTGCCGCAGACCGCGATCGCGCCGGACGGCATCACCGTCGTCGACCTCGTCAGCCGCGGCCGGTATCCGCACCAGACGATCTGGCGCCAGTGGTCCACCCGCGACGAGCAGGTCGTGCGCGAGGCCATGGCGGTCACCGGCGTCACCGATCTCGCGAGCCGGTTCGTCGACGAGCTGTCCGGCGGGCAACGCCAGCGGGTGTGGCTCGCGATGACGCTGGCGCAGGAGACGCCGATCCTCCTGCTCGACGAGCCGACCACCTACCTCGACATCACCCACCAGTTCGACGTGCTCGACCTGTGCGCGGACCTGCACGAGAACCACGGCCGCACGCTGGTCGCCGTCCTGCACGACCTCAACCAGGCCTGCCGTTACGCCACGCACCTCGTCGTGATGGCCGCCGGCCGCATCGTCGCCGAAGGGCCGCCCGCCGAGATCGTCACCGCGGCGCTGATCGAGACGACCTTCGGCCTCGGCTGCCGGGTGATCCCCGATCCCGAGACGGGCACCCCGATGATGATCCCTGCCGCCCGGCGCCGGGCGCCCGCACCGACGATCGGGGTCGCTGNGGCTCAGGCGGTGGGCGGCGACGACAAGGTCGGCGACGGCCGCAACAGCGACGGCGGAGATGGCGGCCGCGGGGATGGCGACAATGGGGATGGCGGCCGCGGAGATGCCGTGGCCACCACCGGGGTCGGCCGGCGCGGCTGACCGGGCGCAGGCCTGCTGTCCCCGCGCGCGGGTTGCCTCGACGCGCTGGCTGTTCCGGCGCGGGGTGGGCCGAGCGCGCCCCTGAGAGGTGATCCGCGCAGCGCCCCCGGCCGGGCGTCCGTGGGCAAACGAGCCTCCAAATCGGTTGAATCATATGATTCAGCAGTGTTGCGGGTCACGGCCGGCGGGCCGCCGGAGACGGCGGCCCGGCACCGGGGTGAAGACCGCGCCTCGGTGATCGGCCGCTCGATGCGGGTGCGCGGACCGGTCGCGGCGCTCACCCCGGCGTGGGCTGGACCCATCGCCGAATGCCAGGCAGAGCCATCCTGAGAGCCAGTCGGGTCCTCATCCCTGGGGCCTGCCGTGTGGGCTATCCCTGAGAGCCAGGAGGAGCAGATGACAGCAGCACCGGAAGCCACCACCGGCTTATCCGCCACCTCCGCCGGATCGTCGGCCGCCGAACCCGCCGTGTCGCCGGCCCCCGTGTCCGCGGCGCCCGTGTCCGCGGCCCCCNTATCAGCGGCCCCTGTATCAGCGGCCCCTGTATCAGCGACGGAGCCGGAGGGGACGGGGACGGTCGGGGGGCGCTTCGCCGNCACCGTCGTCCTGGTCACCGGCGCCGGCCGCGGGCTGGGGCGGACGATCGCCGAGGCGTTCGCCGTCGAGGGCGCCACGGTCGTCGTCGCCGCCCGGACCGCGCGGTACGGCGAGCGCACCGTGCGCGAGTTCCGCGAGCGGGGGCTGTCGGCCTCCCTGGTGATCGGCGACCTGGCCGAACGGGCCGACGTCGCGACGATGTTCGACGAGGCGGTCGCCCGGCACGGGGCGCTGGACGTGGTCGTCCACANCGCCGCCGACAACGCCCAGGGCCTGCTCGCCGAGATCGACGACGACACGCTCGACTACCTGCTGCGCAGCAATGTCCACGCACTGCACTGGATCACCAGGGCGGCGGTGCCGCATCTGACCAGGTCGAAGCTTCCCGGGAGGATGATCTTCATCTCCTCGGGTGCGGCGAACCGGGTCTTCTCGCCCGGCCTGAACGCCTACGGCTCCACGAAGGCGTATCTGGAGTCGTTCGCCCGTGGCCTGGCCGGCGAGCTCGGCCCGCTCNGCGTGCGGGTCAACGTCGTCGGTCCCGGCCTGACCGTGACGGAACGGATGCTCGGTCACCTCACCCATGCCCAGGCCGACGCGCTGGCCAGCACCTACCCNCTCGGTCGGGCCGGCCTGCCCGAGGAGATCGCCGCGGCGGTGTTGTTCCTCGCCTCCCGGGAGGCCTCCTACATCACCGGTGCCTCTCTGCTCGTCGACGGCGGGGCGAGCATGGTCCCCTTTCCGGCCCGCGGTNCCATGAACGACTCCGCCAGTCACTGATCCGGCCAGGGCGCGCACCCACCTGTGATCAAGGGCCGGCGTGCGGGAGCACCAGGTCGGCCGGCGCCCGTCCCCGCCAGCCCGCCAGCCCGCCGGCAGACGGATCCGGCCGGCGGGCGACTCCAGGGTCGGCCCCGGCCGCGTGGTGCGGCCGGGGAACGTCCGGGTGGTTGGTCAGGGTTCTGTCACCCGCAGGTCAGGTATCAAGCCGATGTTCCCGGCCGACGACGAAAGCCCGGCCGGTCACACATTCCTTGCCCTTTGGTCAGGCAGGGGGAGGCGAACCTCGGTCAGGAAGAACTCGTCGATTCTGCGGACCACCTCGGCGAACTGATCGAGATTGGNGGGTTTGGTGACGAAGGCGTTGGCCTGCAGGTCGTAGCAGGCGGCGACGTCCGCCTCCGCGGCCGACGCGGTGAGCACGACGACGGGGATCGATCGTAGATCGACATCGGCCTTGAGCTCGGCAAGTACCTCCCTGCCATCCCGACGCGGGAGGTTCAGATCAAGCAGGATCAGATCGGGTCGCCGCACCCTTCGGCCCGCTCCGAGGGCGCGTAGATACGTCATCGCGGCGACACCGTCGGCGGCCACCCGCAACTGCGCCGGCACTCCCTGGTCCAGTAACGCCACCTGGATCATCAGGGCATCACCGGGATCATCCTCCACCAGGAGAACTTCGGTCGGAGCCGAATCCGGCACGGAACCTCCTCACGCCCGAATCTGCCGTCATCCGCTCTGGTAATACCATTTCGCCGGAAGCAGCCGCCGGCACCGGGAGCCCGCTTCGCCCGCCGGCGCCCGTCGGGGCCGGGGCCGCCGTCGGCCGTCGCACGGCGACCCGCGACCACACCGGCCGGCGAGGTCGCCGCGTGGCGGGCGGTCCCGCCGCGTGGGGGAGCGCCGATCGGCGGTGATCGGCTGCGCGGTGATCGCTGCGTGGCGGCGGCCCCGCTGCGTGGCGGCGGTCCCGCTGCGTGAGCGCGGGCCGTGCGTCGGCGGAGGCTTCTCGGCTGGCCTGCCCGGTGTTCGGTCGGGTTTCGCCGCGGCACGTGGAGTTCTTCCGGGTGAACCGTCGCGAGAACGCCACCGGAGATGCGCGTTGGCGGTGGGAAAGCGGCCGGCTACGGGTATAACCGGATCACCGGCGACCAGCGGATCGCCAAAGGCAGCCGAATTCCGGGTGGCGCCGCGTCGCGGTCGGCTGNGACTGCTCCTCGCGCGTCGCGGACCACGGCAGACGGCCGAAAGGCGGGTGTGGCAGTGGGATGCGGCGAACCGGTGCTCTGGGGAATCTCCTTCGACGCGACCCCCATCTCGGGCGTGGTGGTCGAGTTCGTGAAGACCGCCCGGATCCTCTCCGAGCGCGGCTACCGCGTCCACCTCGACCTCGGGTACGACGTGAAGGCCGACAAGAACGCGTTCTTCCGGCCCTACCGGGACGAGGCCGCGCTGCTGCCGGACTGGGTTCGGCTCGCCCGGATCGACGGGCTCGACGCCGTGGCGGGATATGACGCGGATTTCGTGACCGCCGTGCTGCGCGAGGTGGTCCAGGCCGGCGACGACGAGCGGCTCGGGCCGCGCATCGATGCAGTCGCCGAGCAGATCAGTCGCCGCATCGTCGACACCTGGCGGCGGTTCGGCGTCTCGTTCGTGCTGGTGGAGAACGGCACGCTGCCGGAGAACATCACCTACACCCGGGCGCTGTATCTGGCCATCGAGCGGTACGGGCGCGAGGAGGGGCTCGGTCGGTTCGTGCTCTGGCGCGACCACGACCTGATGTGGCAGAGCGAGCCGGGCGCGGGCAAGTACGGAACCTTTCCCTATCCGCAGGCCGTCGCCCCCGCGGACTCACCGCACATCCAGTATCTGGTCCAGCACGCCGAGGCCCGCCGCCGGATGCTGCACTGGCAGCCCGATCTGCGTCACCTCGCGGTCCTGCCGAACACGTTCAGCGCGTCGCCGGCCGTCGTCGACGAACACAACGCCGCCTTCCGTCGGGACCACGGCATTCCGGCGCAGGCCCTCCTCATCGCCCGTCCCACCCGCCTCATTCCGCAGAAGCGCATCGACCGCGACATCCACCTCCTCGCGGCGCTGCTCGCCCATCCGCGGCTGGCCGACGACATTTACCTGTTCGTCACCGGCGACCGGGCGGAATCCCCGGCCGAGTACACGCGTCTCGCCGCGTTCGCCCGACGGCTCGGGGTGGCCGACCGGGTGGTGTTCGGCGGCTGGCTCGCCCCGCACGCCGGTGAGGTGGGTCGACCGGCGGGGCGCGGGTATTCGGTGCAGGACCTGTTCGCCCATGCCGACCTGGTCTCGTTCCTGACCTCCGGCGACTACGAGAGCTACGGCAATCCGATCGGGGAGGCCATCGCCGCCGGCGTTCCGTACATCACCACCGGCTACGACCTGTACGACGAGGTGTATGGCAGCGCCGGATTCCAGGCGCCGGTGATGGATCTCGCGGCCGGCGACCTGCCGACCCCCGACTTCGTCGACGCCGTCGCGGACCTGCTCGGCGACGCCGAGACGCGCCGGCGGACCGTCGCCGTCAACCACCGGCTCGGTGCCCGTCGCCTCGCCCTCGGTCGCCGCCTGGTCGGCGACCTGCTCGACGGTATGGTCGGGCCCGCGACGGCACCAGGGCCCACACCGGGGCCAACATCAGGGCCCACACCAAGGCCCACGCTGCGGCCGACACCGATGGACGCCGGCATCCGGATGACCGTCGTGCTGCCGGTCTACAACGAGGCCGCGAACCTGCCGGCGGTGCTGGCGTCCCTGTACGGCCAGCGCGGCGACGACGGGTCACCGCTGCGGGTCAGGGTGCCCTACGAGGTGGTGGTCGTCGACAACAACTCCACCGACGCCACCGTCGACGTCGCCCGCCGCTTCGCCGCCGCGCACCCCGACCTTCCTGTCCAGGTGATCCACGAAGGCGAGCAGGGGGTCGCCTGCGCCCGCCGGGCGGGCATGCAGTTCGCGGTCGCGCGCAGCCGGGCCCGGACCGACGCCGAGCCGGCCCGGCGGTTCTACCTGGTCTCCGCGGATGCGGACTGCCGGGTCGACCCCACCTGGCTGTGGGAGCTGTTCGTCGCCATGGAGGCGGGAAAGGCGGCGATCGGGGTCTGCGACTACTACTACCGCGCCGAGCACTTCGCCGGCCGGCCGCGGCTGTGGGCCGCGATCGACCGCACCCTGCGCTGCCGTGCGGTGACCTTCCGCCTGTTCGGCGGTTTTCCCGACGGAAAGGGCTTCGCGGTCGAGCGCGGCGCGTACGAGAAGGTCGGCGGAATAGAGATCTTCTATCAGGTTCAGGACGGCCGGTTCGTCCCGCACCTGTCCGACGACTGGGATTTCGGCATCTCGGTGCGAGGATCCGGTGAGGAGATCGTGTACGCGNCGAGATCGCGGGTCGAGATCAACCCCCGGCGGGTCGACCATGCCCTGGACGAGGTCATCGCCGGCCGGGCGTACGGTCAGGGCGGCACGATCGTGATGCGCGACATCCGGGACCCCGACCTCGCCGTCGACCGAGCCCGGGACCTCACCGCGGCGCAGGCCCGGCAGGCGTGGGAGTTCTCCGTCAAGGACTTCACGCCGAAGAACACGATCCTGCCCGTCCTGCTCACCCCGTCCCTGCTCGACGACGACGCCGTGGCGGACTTCTTCACGCCGTCGCTGGCCCGGCGGCTGGGCCGCCGCATCGCCGAGATCATCGACGAGATGCGCGTCGTCGACCTCACCCCGATCCACGCCTACAAGACGCCGAGCTACCGGCTGTACTTCGAGTTCGCCGACGAGATCTTCGCCCGGCTGCGGGCGACGGCGGGGTCGGACATCGGTCTACCACCGCCGCTGCCCACCTGCCTGCGCGAGGTCCCCGCCGGCCGTTTCCGGGAGTTCGTCCGCTATTACTGCGAGGACCGGGAATCGGGTGCGGCCCACGACTACTTCGGCAACGGCGGGGNGTTCTGATGACCATCGTCGACGAGAACGCGGAACTGGCGTCTCTGCGGGAACTCGACCCGTCGTACCCGGCTCCGACGGTGCTGTCCGTGCTCGGCGCGCCGCGGAACCGGGAGCTGCTGGACTACGTCGCCCGGGATCCGTTCGGTGCGCACGTCTTTCCCGGCGACCTGGCCGACCATCCGCCNGAGCGTTTCCTCGCCGACCTCGCCGACCAGCTCGCCGACACCGCGCCCATCCACCTGTGGTCCTACATTCCGACCTGTTCCTACCGCTGCCGGTTCTGCCAGTACCCGACGGTCCTGATCGCCGGTGAACCCGCGGTGGCCGCGGACCGGGCGGCCCGGTGGGTGGACCTGAACATCGCCGAGGCCCGCCTCTGGCTCGACCGGGTGCCCACGCTGGCGGCTGCGCCCGTCGGCGAGTTCAACGTCTTCGGCGGCACACCGTCCCTGCTGCCCGCATCCGCCATCCGCCGGCTTCTCGGGTTCTACCGGGAGCACTTCGGTTTCACCCCCGACACCGCGATCCGGTTCGAGGGCGATCCCAGCAGCCTGACGGCCGAGAAGTTGGAGACGCTCGCCGAGCTCGGCGTCACCAAGCTGTCCTGCGGGGTGCAGTCCTTCGACGACCGGGTGCTGGCNCAGTCCGGCCGGCCGCACACCGGCGCACGGTGCGTGGAGTTCGTCCGGGACGCCCAGCGGCTGGGATTCGCCTGGATCAGCGTCGACCTGATGTACGGCCTGCTCGACCAGACCGTCGACAGCGTCCGCCGGGACCTGGCCGTCGTCGTGGACACCGGACTGACCGCGGTGNTCTGCACGAAACTCCACCTGCGGCCGTACGCCGAGACGAGGACCGGGGTCGCCGGGGAACGACCGGCGGCCTGGCAGATCCCCGCCTACCGCGACCGGCTCGCCGCGGAAGGTCACCGGTGGCCGACGCTGGGCGAGCAGTACCAGATGCGTGAGGTGCTCACCGACGGGCTGGTCGACGCCGGCTATGTGGAGCATCCGACCATGTACTTCGCCCGCGCCGGGCTCGGCCCCGAGACCTGGAAGTCGATCATGGTGGATCAGGACCGGCAGGAGGCCGAAGTGGCGATCGGTCTCGGTGGCAGTTCGAGCTGCCGGGCCTCGGAGGCGATCACCGAGGTGGCCTGGGGGCGCTACGCCGCGGCCGTCGAGTCCGGGCGGCTGCCGCTGGCGTCCGCCACCTCGTTCTCGCCGGCCGCCCGTGAGGCACGGGCGATCCGAATGGCCCTGTCCACCCTGCAGCCGCTGCGGGACCGCCTGCACCGCGCCCGGTTCCCCGGCAGCTGCCTGCTCGACGAGCCGTGGCTCGGCCGGTTCCGCGCCCTGGCCGAGCGCGGGCTCGTCGGCGTCGACGAGGCCGCCGGGACGGTGACGCTGACCCGGGACGGCCGTACGCTGGTCGAGGCGATCATCAACACCGCCCTGTGACGACAGGGCGGTGGCGCCCGCCGGTCAGCAGTCCCGCCGGTCAGCAGTGCGCGGCGTGCAGGAGTGCCGAGACCGCGGTGAGCCTCAGCATGATCAGTTCATTCGCGTCCAGGATGTGTCGAAGCTCGTCGGGGTGGGCGAGCCGGTTCGTCAGCAGGGTGCGCATGGACCGGTCGTAGGCCATGCGCCGGCCGGGTCCGGCCCGCTTCGCGGCGTACATCGCGATGTCGGCGGCGTTCAGCAGCTCCTCGCCGCCGCCCAGCTCCTCGCCGCCCAGCTCGGGGCCGGACAGCTCGGGACCGGACAGGGCGAGGCCGACGCTGCCGGTCAGCACGATGGGCGCCTCCCGCAGCTGGCTCGGCACCTCCAGCGCCGCGAGCACCCGGTCGGCGATCGTCGCCAGGTCCGCGATGCTGTCCACGTTCTCGCACAGGACGGCGAACTCGTCTCCGGCGAGCCGGCCCACCACGTCACCGGGGCGCACCGCGTGCCCCAGGCGGTCGGCGGTGGCCCGCAGCACCTCGTCGCCGGCCTGGTGGCCGAGGGTGTCGTTGACCGCCTTGAACCCGTCGAGGTCGATGAAGAGCACCCCGACCCGGCGGTCGTCGTGGCGGGCGCGGCGCAGCGCCCGGCCGAGATGGTCGAGCAGGGCGGTGCGGTTCGGCAACCCGGTGAGTCCGTCGTGCAGGGATCGGTGGCGGATCTCGCTCTCCATCCGGAAGCGGATGGCCGCCGACCCGAGTACCGCGGCGACGGAGTGGAGGAACGCGTCGTCCTGGTCGGTGAACGGCTCCGCGCCCGGTGGCCGGCGGACCTCGATCNTCGCCAGGACCTGGTCGGCCCGCCCGACCGGGACCGTCCGGCCGCCGGCGTCCGCGGTGCCCGCCTCCCCGGTGCCCGCGTCCCCGGTGCCCGCGTCCCCGGTGGCCGGGGCCGAGCCCGCCGCGGCCTCGGGCGGGACGCGCCGATCCACCAGGGCGAGCAGGTCACCCCGGTGTCCGTGCTCGTCCACGTCGTGGGCCTGCACGAGGTCGGCGCCGAGATGGTCGGCCAGCGCCGTCACCGCGTGCTCCCACAGCGCGGCCGGGGATTCGGCCTCCAGCGCCCGCTGGCCGAGCTCGGCGATCACCGCCTGTTCGGNGGACCGGACCCGCAGGTCCGCCAAGGCCTGCTGTCGTTCGGTGATGTCGGTGACCACCGCGGCGACGGAACCCACCTCGCCGCCGTCCCGGATGGGCACGAGATGCACGTCGAGGCAGCGGCCGTACGCCTCGACGATCTCGTTGACCCGTTCCCCGGCCAGTGCCCTGCGCATGATCGAAACGGCCTGCGGAAGATCGGCGAACGTCGTGAAGATGGAGGACTGACGCGCCTCCCACAGCCCCGCCGCAGCCTGCGGGCTCACCGTCCCCTCGCTCACCAGGACCCGGCCGTCGCGGTCCGCCAGGAAGATCGACACCGGGGTGTTCTCCACCACGAGCCGGAGCCGGTCGTGCGCGGCGATCTCCTCGGACACGTCCTGGAGAGTGGAGAGGAAGTACTCTTCCCCGCCGGAATCGGTCAGCAGCGCGATCGTGGACAGGGCGTGCACGATGGCGCCGTCCGGGTGCAGCAGGCGCAGCATCATCCGGGTCCTGGGNTGGCCCGTCGCGAGCCNCAGGCGCGCCTGCTCGGACCAGCGTTCCCTGTCCTCCGGGACGGCGATGTCCTCCCAGGTCAGGCCGACGACCTCGGACTCGGGGCGGCCGAGCACGGCGCAGGCCGCCGCGTTGGCGCGCCGGATGCGATGATCCCGCGCACCGGTCTCGACGACCGCTATGTCCAGTACCTCAAAAAGGTCCGGACGCTCCCCCTGCGTCACGACCGCTCCCACTCCGCCCGGCTGGTCCCTGGAGTCTTATACCCGATCGCGCCGAAGGTAATCAGTCAGACACAATGCGCATCACCCGCGAAGATGGTGGCGGTAGGCCGCGGGTCACCGGGGTTTGACCAGTCCCTCGCCGCCGGNCGCGGCCGTGGGTGTCGGCGGCGCTCGCTACAGTGATTTCGGCCGTGATCCGCCCGGGTCACCAGTCGCACACGGGGAGATCGACGGGATGGATGTGGCGAAGGCGGTCCGCCGGGTGATCCCGGNGGATCCGGAGACGACGCGCGACCGGGTGATGGTGCCGGCGCGCTCGCTGTGGCGCAGGGCCTGGACCCGGNGCGGCATCGACATCACCTCGTCCATGGCGACGAGATCCTGTCTCGTGGTCGCCCCGCATCCCGACGACGAGACGCTGGGGTGCGCGGTGGCGATCCTGCGCAAGCGGGCCGCCGGCACCCCGGTCACGGTGGTGATCGTCAGTGACGGTTCCCGCGGGGAGCCGGCGACGCTGCCCCCGGCGGAGTTGGTCGAGCTGCGCAAGGCCGAGACCCGCCGGGCCTGNGCCCTGCTGGATGTCGACGAGTCCGACGTGCTGTTCCTCGGATTTCCCGACGCGGAGCTCAGCGACCGGGTGGCGGCCGTCGCCGCGCGGATCGGCGAGCTCATCGGCGCCCTCGAGCCCGAGCAGATCCTGGCGCCGACCTCCTGCGAGGGCCATCCGGACCACGACGCGACCAACGAGGCGGTCCGCCGGGCGGTGGCGGCGACCGGGTACCGCGGCCAGGTGCTCGAATACACCGTCTGGCTCTGGACGCACTGGCCCTGGACCCTGGGGTACGGGTCGGCGGGCTGGTCGGCGCAGCGGCTGCTCGTCCAGCCGGTCCACCGGCTGCGGGAACGCCGTCCGCTGCTGGTGGACGCACGTGGCCTGCGCGAGCGCCAGCGCCTGGCCCTCGCGGAGCACGCCACCCAGGTGGGGGAGGGGAACGCGGAGCCCGACGCCGCCGCGCCGGTGACCGGCTCGCTGCTCGCGACCCTGCAGAGCCCGTACGAGGTCTACGTCGACGCGGGGGCGCTGAACCATCTCGACTTCGACCGCCCGTGGCGTTCCGGCGCCGGCTCCGGCCAGCACCAGTAGCGCGGGCCGGCCCGCGCCGCCCACAGCACGGCGGGCGATCGGTCCGGGCCGGCGGGGCGGGCGTCGCGTCAGCCGCGGGGGGCGGGCCAGTGCCGGCGCCGCTCCCCGGGCAGGTCGGGGTAGAGGGCGCCGGTGCTCGGGGGGCTCGACCGGCGCCGCTGCTGCGGCAGGTTCTGCGCCCCGAAGTGCGCGATGGCCCGCCGGTACGCCTCGACCTTGCGCCGGGCGATGGCCGCGGGTTCGATCTCGACCACGCCGAGACGCCCCCGGGCCCCGAACGCGCTCGCCCGCGCGGGGTCGAGCAGGAACGGCGCCAGCGCGTCGGCCAGCGGCGCCGGATCGCCCGCCGGAACCGAGGACCCCGCCTCCCACCGCTCGACGAAGGGCGCGACCCCGGCCTGGTTCGTGGTCACCACCGGCCGCCCGGCCGCCATCGCCTCGGCGGCGACGATCGAGAAGCTCTCGAAGCGGCTCGGCACCGCGACGACCCGGGCCCGCCGGTAGACCTCCTGGAGCTGCGCACTGGACAGGTGGCCGGTGAACTCCACGTCCAGCCCGAGCTGGAAGGCCCGGCGGGCCAGCCACTCGCCCGAGGCGATCCCGTCGATCTCACCCGCCGAGCGCCCCGCGAGCACCAGCCGGTGCGACACCCCCGCCGCCCGCAGCCGCGCCGAGGCGTCGAGCAGGACGTCCACGCCCTTGAAGGCCTCGAGCCGGCCCACGCAGGCGATGGTCGGCGTGGTGTCGGCGACGTCGGGAACGCTCAGCCACGGCTCCGCGTCGAAGGGGTTGGGAATCACCTCGACCTCGCGGTCATCCAGCCAGCCCCGCTCCCGCAGCGTGTCGACGAGGAGCTGGGACGGGGAGGTGACCACGTCGGCCCGGGCGGTCGAGATCCGGTCCAACCGGTCGGCGAGCAGACCCTTCGCCCCGATCGGCTGGCCCNAGAGCCGGACCGTGAGCATGGTCGGGCAGTGCAGGTGAATGGCCAGCGGAACCGAGTGGCGCGCCGCCTGGATCAGGGCCCGGGTCTCGCCGTCCTGCGTCTCGATCACGTCCGGTCGCAGCCCGAGCTGGCGGGTCCACAGGGTGTAGGACAGCGGGAGGCTGGCCCGCAGCGTCAGCGAGTCACGCGGGTACAGCGGCCCTCGAAGCTGGGCGCCTATCC
>NZ_LJFZ01000013.1:162586-193871 GCF_001420875.1 Frankia sp. AvcI1
ACTGCTCGCAGAAGAAGAGAATGCACAGCCGCTGGAAAGAGAGCAATGACTCCGCCACGTGGTGTCCCCGATTCCGCCGTGCCGTAACGAGAGAGTGCGAAGAATATCGCCAATACGTTACTGGGTGGACGGGTCGCGCGTACGTGCGGTCCGCTGGTTCCAGCGAGTTTGAGGGAAACTTAAGGTGACGAGTTGGTGCTGGTACCCCGGTCGTGCCGGTCGCGGCGNCCGTGGGGCGGTCCACCAACCGGCGGCGCTTGCCGACGGGCAAAAGTTAACATTCGCGTAAGGGTGGAGTGNGGCCGTGTGGTTCGGCGGTCCCTCGGGTCGGACCGCAGGTCTTACTGACGGTTCAAAATGGGATCTATCGTCCCTTTCAACTCCGTGACGTGGAGATGGGGCGTGCCGGCCGCGGAGTTCGACGACCGGGTTGGCGCCGGAGTTCGGCGGTCTCGCCCGTGACCAGGCCCCGCCGTTCCCGCCCGATGGCTGATCCCGGCGGGTGACTGATCTCGGCGGGCGACCGTTCCCGCCCGATGGCTGATCCCGCCCGCTGGCCGATCCATCGGGCGGCTCCGATCCCGTCCGGTGACTCCAGATGCCGTCCGGTGGCTCCGATTCCTTCCGGCGGCGTGGATTCAGCCCGGCGACAGGGCGCGTGGACCCGCGCGGCGCGTCGATGGCGGTGCGCGGATCCGGCGGGCCTGTCAGTCGAACAACCGCGGGCGGGCGGCGCGATCCCCGCCGGCTGGCAGCGAACCGTCAGGGGCGGTCGAGGTCCAGATCCAGGCCGAGCATGCGGATGGCATTGCCTCGCATGATCTTGTAGATCTCGTCGTCGGGGACGCCCGCCATGAGTCGCTCGGCGACCTCCCGGGTGTTCGGCCAGGTGGAGTCGGTGTGCGGATAGTCGGTCTCGAAGGTGATGTTGTCGATGCCGACGTCGTGCCGGGACCGGACGCCGAAGCGGTCGTCGAAGAAGCAGCCGAAGATGCGGTTGTGGTAGTAGTGCGACGGCGGCTCGGGCAGGCCTCCGTCGCCGAGCCAGGAACGGGCGTCACGCCACTTGGCGTCGATCCGCTCCAGCAGGAACGGAATCCAGCCGATCTGTGACTCGGAATAGGCGAGCTTCAGGTTCGGGTAACGGACCATGAGACCCGACCAGAGATAGTCCGACATCGAGGCCATGGCATTGTTGAACGCNACGGAGGCGTTCACCGCGTGCGGCGCGTCCGCCGACGTCGACGGCATGCGCGAGGACGACCCGATGTGCATGCAGACGACGGTGCCGGTCTCGTCGCAGGCCTCGAACAGCGGGTCCCAGTAGCCGGAGTGGATGCTGGGCAGGCCGAGGAACGGCGGGATCTCGCTGAACGCCACGGCCCGGACGCCGCGGGCGGCGTTGCGCCGGACCTCGGCCGCCGCGCGGTCGGCGTCCCACAGCGGGACCAGGCACAACGGGATGAGTCGCCCGCCGGAGTCGCCGCACCACTCCTCGACCATCCAGTCGTTGTAGGCCTCGACGCAGGCCAGGCCGAGCTCGCGGTCGTNGGTCGCCTCGTGGAAGGTCTGGCCGCAGAACCGGGGGAACGTGGGGAAGCACAGCGACGCCTCGACCCAGTTCACGTCCATGTCCTCCAGCCGGGCCTTCGGGTCGTAGCAGCCCGGCCGCATCTCGTCGTAGGTGATCGAGGTCAGCGACATCTCCTCGCGGGCGAATCCGACCGCGGCCGTGGTGCGCTTCTGGACGAAGACCAGATCCTCGAAGACCCAGCAGTCCGCCGGACGCCCGCTCGGGTCGAAATCGTGGGCGTACTTCGGGCCCGCGCCGACCACCCGGATTCTCGCGACCCCACGACGCTCGACCCGGGGGCCGCGCTCGCGAAACCTCGCGGGCAGCCAGCTCTGCCACAGATGGGCCGGCTCGACGACGTGGTCATCGGTGCTGACGATCCTCGGGAGTTCGATCCTGGGGACTTCGATCCTGGGGAGTTCCATGCGCGCCTCGCAGCTCTCCGAACCGGCCGATGGCCCGAACGTAACGCCGACAAGATGTCGCCTACCTGTCGGTCATCGCCGGTGTACGGATAAAGACCGTTTTTTCGGGCTGNAAAGCGCGGATCGTTTCAGAGCCTCCCGCGGATCGTGGAACGCTGACATTCGACCGAGGAGTCGGGATATCGTCCAGCATCCGCAGAGTGACACGCGACACACAGTCCATCGCCGTTCGTGCACGTCGCGACCGTCGCCGCGAGAGGAGCCGGACATGCGGGCAGACACGCAGGCGCAGCGGGCCCAGGAGCCCGGTGGCGACCCTCGCCGGGAGGTGCGGCTGGACGGTCCCGTCGTCGTGGTGGCCGACGGTGCCCGGCCCGACGCCGAGGCGCTGGCCCTGCTGGCGGGCCGCGAGCGGTGGCGGCTGGTCGAGGCCTCGGGAGCGGACGCCGCCCGCCGCGCCACCTCGCTGCGCAGGGCGTCGCTGGTCGCCGTCGTCACCGACGACCCGCGGTTCGCCGTCGAGGTGACCCGCGCGATGTGCCGCGCCTGCGACGCCCCGGTCATCGTCCTGGGCGACCTCGACCCGATGGTCCGGGTGCGTGTGCTCACCGACGGGGCGGACCTGGCCCTGCCGACCGGGCTGGACCCGTCCGCCCTGGGGGCGCAGATCATCGCCCTGCTCCGCCGGGTCAGCGACACCTGGGAGCCGACCGTGCGCTACCTGAGCGCCGCCGAGCTGCACGTCGACCTGTGGGCCCGGACCTGCCTGCTGGACGGGGCGGAGCTCGCCCTGTCGNCCACCGAGTTCCGCCTGCTCGTCTACCTGATGCACCACCCGCACCGGGCCCTGCCGCGGTTGCGGATCGTCCGCACGCTGTGGGGCAACGCCGGCGGGCCGGGCGACACCAACGCCCTGCGCATCCAGATCTCCCGGCTCCGCCACAAGATCACTGCCGCGGGGCGGCCGACGCCGCTGATCCGCGCGGTGCGCGGCGTCGGGTACGAGTTCACCGAGAACGTCCTGGAGATGGGCGACGACGTCGGCGGCGGCGCCGCCCGGCCGACCTCGCTGACCTCGCTGACGATGCCGCGCACGGTCCTCGACGTCGCCCGCCGGCTGCCCCGCGCCTCGCAGACCGCGGCGGCGGAGTTCCTCACCACCACGCTGGTGACCAGCGCCGCCTGTGACGCCGCGGCGATCTTCCGCCGCGGCGGCGGGCACATGCACCTCGTCGCCGAGCGGGGCAACACCGCGCGCTGGCGGGAGCTGATGGCGGGCGGCGTGCCCCTGCGGTCCAGCTTCGCCCAGGTCCATGCGTTCGAGACCAACCAGCCGACCCAGATNGCCGACATCGTCGGCGGCGCGCACGGCTACCGGGAGACCACTCGCGCGCTGGCGGCCGACGGCTTCCACAGCTGTCTGTTCGTGCCGATCTTCAACGGCCCCACCGCCTGGGGCGGGCTGGGCCTGGCCAGCCGCTCCCGCCGCCCNCTCGACCCGGCCGTCACGACCTTCGGCGTGGCGATCGCCGCCATGTTCTCGCTGGTCATCCGGCCGGCGTCCGACCTGGCGGGATGACGGCGCCCCGGCGGTTCGCCGGGNCCGCGATCGAACGTCAACCGACATCTTCCCGGCGGTAGCGTCCCGCCCGAGGAGGACGATCGATGACTTTCACGAACTCCCCGCGCAGGGTCGTTCCCGCACCGGTCCGCCCCGCCGACGCACAGGCGCCCGCCCGCCTGAGCCACCTGGCCCTGGTGACGCGCGACGCCGCCGCCACCACCGATTTCTACAGCACCGTGATGCGGATGGAACTCGTCGCTGCGGTGATGCACGAGCGGGTGCCGTCGACCGGGGACACCATGCCCTACCTGCACATCTTCTTCCGGATGCAGGACGGCTCGACGGTGGCCTTCTTCGAGGTTCCCGACCTGCCCGCCGCGGCGGCGCCCTCCCATCCGGCCCATGACGTCTTCCGGCACATTGCCCTGGAGGTGCCCACCACGGACATGGTCGATGAATGGCGGGAATGGGTGCGCGGGCACGGCGTCGACGTTCTCGGCCCGGTCGACCACACCATCATCTACAGCATCTACTTCCATGATCCCGACGGCAACCGGCTCGAGATCACGACGCCGCTGGTCGCCGACTGGAACGATCGGCCGATCCAGGCCCGTCGGGCGCTGGAGGCGTGGACGGCGACGAAGGAACGGGCCCGCCGCGACGGCACCGAGGTCTCGGCCGCGCTGCACGAGCTCGTCGTCACGTCCGAGCCGACCACCTTCGACTGAGGCGGGCCGATGCTGTACGAGCTGCGCCGCTACGAGCTGTTCGGCCACAACCGCGACGCCCTGCACGACCGGTTCGCCGACCACACCGTGCCCCTGTTCGACCGGCACGGCTTCCGTCAGGTCGGCTACTTCGAGACCGTGATCGGCGACGGCCCCGACCTCACCTACCTGCTCGCCTGGGACGGCCTCGACGAACGCCAGCGGGCCTGGGCCGACTTCCACCGGGACCCCGAGTGGGCCGAGGTGCGCCTGCGCAGCACCGCCGAGCACGGGCTGCTCGTGGCGAGAACCCACAGCAGCATCCTGCGCCCCCTGCCGTTCTCGAACCTGCGCTGACGGCAACCTGCGCTGACGGCAACCTGCGCTGACGGGGTCCCTGGCGCGCACGACGGCGGCATCCGGTGTACTGGGCGCACCGAGCGTCCGGTGTACCGAGGCAGCTCAGCCGGGCAGGTAGGCGGTTCCGGCGAGCAGCCGCCGGGCGGTGCGCAGCACGCCCACCGCCACGATCTCCCGACCCGCACGGTCCGAGGTCCGGACGGTGACGGTCAGGGTGCCCCTGGGGTGCGCGATGCGGACCGCCTCCGGGCCGGCGGCGTCGGAAGCGGTGGTGCCGGGGGCGGTGGTGTCGGCGTCGGTGTCGGTGCCGGTGGCGACCCGGGCGTACGCGAATGGCAGGGTGCCGGCGGTGCGGGCGGCGGCGGCGGCGCACAGCGCGGTGGTGATCGGGCAGGCGTGGTGGGCGCGTCCCAGCGACGTCGCCCGGACCACGAGATCGGCCGATGGCGGCGGCGGGGAGACGATGGTGAGCCGGGGCAGGACCGGGGAGTCGACCGCGGCCGCGGCCTCGTCGGACGCGAGCCCCATGCGGGCGGCGCCGGCGGCGCGGATGGACTCCAGCCGCGCGAGCAGGCCCGGCCTGGCGTTGAGGGCGGCCGGCGCCTCGTCGCCGCGCAGCCCGAGATCCGCCGCCCGGACGAACACGATCGGCGCCGCGAGGTCGACGAGCGACACCTCGATCGGCCCGCCGACGCTCGGCGTGAGCACATCGCGCGGTCGGCCGGTCGGCAGCAGCGCCCCGGTGACCGGACCGGCCGGGTCGAGGTACTCGGTCAGCACCGCGAGCCCCGTGGTGGGCATCCCCGCGAGCCGTGCCTCCTCCCGCCAGTCGCCCTCCCGTCCGTCGCGGTCCGGCCTGTCACCCTCCGGCCCGANGGCGTCCGGCCCGACGCCGCGGGTCGGCGGGGCCGGCACGAGAGCGTCGATGCGCTGCCCCAGGTTGCGGTTGAACATCCGCACCAGGCCGGGTCGGGCGTCGCCGGCGAGCAGGCCCTCCTCCAGCGCGTACACCGCGGCCGCGGCGGTGAGGTTCCCGCAGTTGCCGGCGTAGTCGACGATCGGACGGTCGATGCCGACCTGGACGAACAGGTAGTCGATGTCGNAGCCCGGGTGCTCGCTCGGCCGGACCAGCACCACCTTGCTGGTGCTCGAATGCGTCCCGCCGAGCCCGTCGAGCTGCATCGGGTCGGGCGAGCCCAGCAGGGCCAGGATCGCCCGGTCCCGCTCGGGCCCGGCGCCGGGCAGCGCGTCGTCGGTGACGAACACGCCCTTGCTCGTCCCGCCGCGCATGAGCACCAGCGGAATCGCGGTGGCGGTGCTGAGAGCCATGTCCGTCCTCCGTTCGCGGCGACACCCGGATGCTAGGTCGCCGTCGGCCCGGCGGCACCGGGCTCGTGGCGCTGGCATCGAACCGAAAGGGTTCCGCGCATACCGTGCTGGCGCGGGATCACGGGCCTGCCGCCGGCGCAGGGCCGTCGTACAGACGGCCGTCGCGCCGGTGGGTCGTACGGATGGGCCGTCGCGTAGGAGGCCGGGCGAAGGAGGAGGACGTGGCGGGGTCGGAGCCCGGGGCGGGTTCGCTGGACAGGTTGTTGAACCCGGCGTCCGTGGCCGTCGTCGGGGTGAGCGAGCGGCGTCCCATGTCCAACGTCGCCGTGGGCCACCTGCTCGCCGCGCCCGTCGAGCTGCACCTGGTCAGCCCCCGCCCCGGCGTCGCCTACGGACGGTCGACGGTCGCCAGCCTGCGGGCGGTCGGCGGGCCGGTCGACGCCGTGTTCAGCCTGGTCGGCGCGGCAGGGTCGGTGGGCGTCGTCGAGGAGGCGGCGCAGCTCGGGTGCGGCGGGGTGGTCGTCGTGGCCAGCGGGTTCGCCGAGGCCGGCGACGAGGGCCGCGAGCGCCAGGACCGCCTCGCCCGGGCCGCGGCCGGCGCCGCCCTGCCGGTGTGCGGGCCGAACTGCACCGGTCTGGTGAACGTCACCAGTGGGGTCTCGCTGTTCACCGGGACGGCGGTGGCGGTGCCGGCCGGCGGGGTCTCCCTGGTGTCCTCCAGCGGGTACCTGATGCGCGCGGCGATGGCGGCGGCCCGCGAGCGCAACCTCGGCCTGCGCCTGGCGGTCTCGGCCGGCAACGAGGCGGTCACGGTGCTGGCCGACTACCTCGACTTCCTCGTGGCCGACCCGCTTACCCGCGTCATCACCGTCGTCATCGAGAAGCTGCGCGACCCGGCGTCGTTCTTCGCGGCGGTCGAGCGCGCCCGGGCGGCCGGCAAGCCCGTCGTCGTGCTCAAACTCGGCCGCAGCGAGCGGGCGCGGGCCATCGTGCGCTCGCACACCGGGGCGCTGACCGGCGAAAGCTGGGTCTACGACCTCGCGTTTCGCGCCGCCGGGGTCGTCGACGCCCGCGACGTCGACGACCTGATGGACCGGGCGGCGATCCTGGCCCAGCTGCCCGCGCACCGGCTGCGTCCGGTCGAGCGGATCGCCGTGATCGCCTCGTCGGGCGGCGTCGCCGCGCTGGCCTCCGACGTGCTGGCCTCCGACGTGCTGGCCGCCGACGTGCGGGCCGCCGACGTGCGGGCTTCGGACGTGCGGGCCGGCGAGGAGGTCGAGACGCCGGAGCTGACCGAGATCGCCGACGAGGTGCGGGCGATCATCCCTGGCGCCGAGGTCGTGAACCCGCTCGATCTGACCGGCTTCACCATGGCCCGGCGTGAGTCGCTCGACGACGTGCTGCGGATCTACCTCGCCGCCGAGGCGCTCGATGCCGTCGTCGTCACCTGGTGGCTTGACGAGGAGGACCGCGAGCGAGCGGAGGTGCTGCTCGGACCGGCCCGCGAGGCGGCGAGGCGCGCGGGCAAGCCGGTCGTGCTCACCACCGTGCAGCAGTCGCGGCTGGGGTCGTGGACCGCGACGGCCGGCGGGCCGGGGCTGGCCTTCGCCCGCGGTCTCGGCGGCGCGGTGCGCGGTCTGGCCGCGATCACCCGGCACCTGTCGCCGCAGCCCCGCGTGCGTCCGGCGGCCCCGCCCCGCCCGATCCCGCCACCGCGGCCGGCTGACGTGGTGCGCGGCGACGCCGGGGCGATGCTGTCGTTCGCCGCGACGATGACGCTGCTGGCCGAGCGCGGCCTGCCGGTCGCGCCGTGGGTGGTGCTCGACGATCCCGCCGACTGGCCGGCCCGCGCCGGTGACCTCGGCGGCGGCGCCCAGCTGGTCGTCAAGCTGGCCGACGTCGCGCACCGCACCGAGCTGGGTGCCGTTCGTCTCGGTGTTGCGTCCGGGAAGGTGACCGCGGTCGCCGCCGAGCTGCAGGCGATCGCCGCGGCCCACGGGGTGCCGCGCACCGTCGCCGTGCAGAGCCAGCTCGCCGGCGCCGGCGAGGCCTTCGTCGGCTACCAGGCCCGCACCGACCTCGGCCCGGTCGTCGTGGCCGGTCTCGGCGGCATCCTCGTCGAGCTGACCCGCACGGTTGTCGGCCGGCTGCTGCCGGTGGACGGCGCGGTCGTCGAGTCGATGCTGGACGAGCTCGGCGGGGCGACCGTGTTCCGGGGGCTGCGCGCGGGGGCCGGCTGGGACCGGTCGGCGTTGGCGAAGGCAGTGCTGGCCGTCGCCGAGCTGGGGGTGGCCGGCGCGGGCTGGATCGGCTCGATCGACGTCAACCCCCTGATCTGCTCGCCGTCGGGCTGCGTGGTGGCCGATGCGCTCGTGCTCGTCGAGAGAACCGATGCCGCCGCCGGGACGGTGACGCCGCCGCCGGGAACTGCCGCCACCGAACGCTGATGCCGCCGCCGAACGCTGATGCCGCCGCCGGGAACTGAAGTCGCTGGGAGGTCGTCGTGCCGTTGCCGAACGGGGTCGAGCGGGAACTGGTGGAGATACCGATTCCGCCGTCCGGGCGGGTGGACGTGTTCTCGGGCGTCGCCCGCCTGTCGGGGGCGATCTGGGCGGCCGAGGTGCGCCCGGCGGGCCCCAGGCCCAGCACGGCCGTGCTGATCGTGCACCCGACTGCCAACTTCCTCGGTCACTACGCGCTGGGGACGCTCGCCGAGCTCGGCGTCGCCGCGGTCGGGCTCGCCACCCGCTACGTGGGCAACGACGCCAACCTCAACGTCGAGAACTGCCTGCTCGACATCGGCGCCGCGATCGGCACGCTGCGCGGGCGGGGCTACGAGCGGATCGTGCTCGTCGGCAACTCGGGCGGAGGCTCGATCGTCCCCTACTACCAGGCGCAGGCCGAGCGGCCGACGGTCGTGGCCCCGCCGGGCGGCGTCGGGCCGGACCTCACCCGCGCCGACCTGCCGCCGGCCGACTCGATCGTGCTTTTCATGGCCCATCCCTCCCGCGCCCGGGTGTCGATGGAGTGGCTCGACCCGGCGATCATCGACGAGTCCGTGCCGTTCGGCCGGGACCCGGACCTCGATGCCTTCGNCCCTCGCAACNCCCCGCCGTTCTCCGCCGAGTTCATCGCCCGCTACCGCGCCGCGCAGCTCGCCCGCAACCGGCGGATCACCGCCTGGGCGCGGGCGCAGCTACGCCTGGTCACCGCCGCGGGACACTGGCCGGCGGGGCTCGACGACCTGGCGTTCGTCGTCCACGGCACCAGCGCCGACCTGCGCTTCCTCGATCCGGCCATCGACGCCAGCGACCGGACGATCGGCAGCACCCTGTGGGGCCGCCCCGAGATCGCCGACTACCTGCCGGCCGGGCTCAACCGCTACACGACGCTGCGGTCGTGGATCAACCAGTGGTCGATCGACGACACCAACGGCGACGCCCTGCGGTGGCTGCCGGGGCTGTCCACCCCGACGCTGGTCGTCGGCGGCTCGGCGGACACCGGCTCGCCGCCGGTGGTGCTCGAACAGCTCCACGACGCGATCGGGCCGGCGAAGAAGGACTACCTGCTCATCGACGGGGCGACGCACTACTTCGAGGGCCGGCCCGACCTGCTGCGCGCGGCGTGCGATGCGATCGCGACCTGGTGAGCCCCGGCCGGAGACCTCGCCGTGACCGCGAACGGGGCGACGAGCGCGTCGGCCGCCACGTTCAGCGCGGCCTGGCGGCGCGCGGTCGCCGACCGGGGCGCGAGCCCGTTCCTGAGCTGGGAGTCCTCGACCGGGGCGGTGACGACGTGGACCTACGCCGAGTTCGACCGGCTCACCGGACGGGTCGCGGCCCGGCTGCGCGCGGCGGGCCTGCCCGCCGGCGGCGCCGTCCACCTCGCGCTGGCCAACTCNCCGGCCTTCGTCGCCGTGTGGCTGGCCGCCGTCGTCCTCGGCGCGCACATCGTGCCCGCCGACCCGGCCGCCACCGCCCCGGAGATCGCCGCGCAGCTCACCCGGACGAGGGCCGTGGTCGGGATCTGCTCGCCGCGGCGTCGGACGGTCTACGCCGAGGCAGCCGCAGCCGCAGCCGCAGCCGGGTCGGCCGGCGCCGGTTCGGACCTTGTCGTCTTCGCCGTCGACGAGGACGACGTCGAGCTTGCGACCCTGACCGGTGCCGCTGCCGGAACCGGACAGGCACCGTCGGCCGGCAGCCCTGACACTCCGGGCCTCGTCACTCCGGGCCTCGTCACTCCGGGCCTCGTCACTCCGGGCCTCGTCACTTCGGGCCCCGAAACGCCGGGCCTCGAAACGCCGGGCCCCGAAACGACTGCCGCGGTTCTGTTCACCTCCGGCACGACCAGCGCACCCAAGGGCGTGGTGATCACTCAGGCCAACTACGCCTTCGCGGGCGCGACGATGGCGGCGGCGGCCGGGCTGGGGCCCGCGGACCGCCAGCTCGTCGCGTTGCCACTGTTCCACGCGAACGCCCAGTACTACTCGTTCGCCGCCGCCATCTCCGTCGGGGCGAGTGTCGCCCTGCTCGGTTCCTTCTCGGCGTCGCGGTTCCTCGCGCAGGCCGCCCGGCACCGGGCGACGCACGCGAGCCTGTTCGCGGCCCCGATGCGGATGATCCTGGCCCGGGGCGCGCAGCGGCGCGACGACCTGGTGCTGCGGCACGTGTGGTTCGCCCAGAACGTGACCGCCGACCAGTACGAGCGGCTCGCGGCCCTGCTCGGCTGCCGTCCCCGCCAGCTCTACGGGATGACGGAGACGACCGCGGCGGTCCTGACCAGCCGACCCGACGAGGCCCGCCCCGACGCGATGGGCCGTCCGACGCCGGGCTGCGCCGTGCGGCTGAGCCCCCGGCCGGACGGCGGCGAACGGGCGCCGGGGGAGGTCGGCGAGCTGCTCGTCGGCGGCGAGCGGGGCGCCCGGCTGTTTGCCGGGTACCTCGACGACCCCGGGACAACCCGGCGCGCCTTCGTCGACGGCTGGTTCCGCACCGGCGACCGGGCCTACCGCGACGCCGACGGTGTCTATCACTTCGCCGGTCGCGACAGCGAGACGCTGAAGGTGGCCGGCGAGAACGTGTCGGTGGTCGAGGTCGAGGCGGTCGTCGCCGAGCACCCCGGCGTGCTCGAGGCGGCGGTCGTCGGCCGGCCCGACCCGGTGCGCGACGAGGTCCCGGTCGCCTACGTCGTCGCCGACCCCCGCGGCGCCGCCCCCGGAGCCGAGGAGCTGGCCGCCTGGTGCCGGCGGCGGCTGAGCCCGGTCAAACGTCCCCGCGAGTTCGTCCTCGTCGACGAGCTCCCCCGAACCTCCGTCGGCAAGATCCGCAAGTTCCTCCTGCCCCCGGCCCCCGCACCCGACTCGTAGCCCAGGCGACGCCTATCGTCTCGCGCGGGCGAGGATGTGGTCATGCTGGTGATGCGCCCGGCACGGGCCGACGACCGGGCCGCGGTCGCAGAGATGATCATCGCACGGTGCGACAGAGCGCAGGAGAAGGGCATCGACGTCGCTCTCGCGGTCGATTTTGTGCGTCTTGCCTGTGAGGGCGCGTACGACGTGGGCGTCCTGTTCAGTCGCGACACGGACCTCGTGCCGGCGCTGGAGACCGTCCGTGATCTCGGTGCTCATGTGGAGGTTGNGAGTTGGAAGGGCACGAGCCGACTCCGCTTCCCTGACTCACAGCTTCCGTGGTGCCACTACCTGGACGCCGACGATTACGCAACCTGCCGGGACTACACCGACTACACGGCGATCTGACCGCCGCGGTCTGATGGCCAGGGGCTCCGGCGGGCCGTCACGAACCCTGCGTTCGCCTTTCGGCTGATCTCGTGATCAGGTTCGGACCTTCCGTGGCATTCCTCGACGAGGTGGTTCCGGGCGCCATGCCCGAAGACCCTCCAGCGTTTCGCCTCCTTCCTCAAGGAACCTGGAGAAGTAGTCGGCGAATGGAAGGCCTGACGCGGACTCGCGCANGGGGTCTGGCTGCCCCCGCGTACCAGCGCAACCGCTCCGCCAAGGAACGGTACGAGCGCAGGCGTGTCCTGGCCCGTCCNCACAACGAAGGGCTTGTCTAGCGGATGTACCTTTAGGCGGCTCGATCGCCATGCCCGCTGTGGCTGCGCGATGTGCCTTCGTGAACCCTGCCGACGGTCGTACGGGGNTCACATAGTGGCGTCGGGAGGGGTGGCGGGCATCCAAGGGGTGGTGAACTGGGCCGCGCGGGCGGCCTTCAGGCCGTGGACGCCCTGCTCGCGGCGGATCTCGGCGAAGGTGCGGCCGTCGGGGGCCTGCGCCCGTCCGCTCATCGCGAGGGTGATGACGTCGTAGCCCGAGGCCGCGACGCGGGCGGCCTCGTCGCCGGAGGCGTCGGCGGCGGCGTCCACGGCCCGCTTGTTCAGCGTGGTGGCCTCCCGGGGCATCCGGGCGAGCCGGGCAGCCAGGTCATGGGCGCGCGGGTGCAGCTCGGTGGCCGGCACGACCGCGGTGACCAGGCCGATCCGCTGAGCCAGGCCGGCGTCGATCAGCTCGCCGGTGAGGATCAGGAACTTCGCCCACTGACGTCCGATCAGCGGCACCAGCCCGGCCGCCCCGGGCAGCCCGAGGCGTCCCTCGGGCATGCCGAAGCGGGCGTCGTCGCCGGCGACGACCAGGTCACAGCTCGCGGCGAGGACGACGGCGGCGCCCAGGCAGTAGCCCCGCACGGCGGCGACCACCGGCAGCGGGCAGCGGCGCACCCGCCGGTGGAAGTCGTCGGCGGTCTCGCGGAAGCGCGCCTCGTCGGCGGCGTGCTCGCGGATCGGGTTGCCGGCCAGGTCCCCGCCGGCCGAGAACGCCGAGCCCGCGCCGGTGATGAGCACGGCGCCGACGGACGGGTCCGCCTCGGCGTCGGCGAGGGCGGCGAGGATCTGGTCGCGGGTGCCGCCGGGCCGCGCCGAGATGGGGTTGCGCGCCTGCGGGCGGTCGAGGCGGATCTCGGCGACCCCGTCCCGCGTGCCGTAGGCGATCTCGTCGAAGTCGGCGCGCCCGTNGGGATCCGTGAACCTGCCGGGGCCGGCGTGCTTGTCGAGGTCGGGGTGCTTGTCGAGATCCATGACGTTCCCGTCGGGTCAGGGGCGCGGGGCGGTGGGGGTGAAGCGGACGGGCAGGTGCTTCACGNCATGCAGGAAGTTCGAGCGAAGCAGGTCCGGCTCGGCCGTCGCCTCGATGTCGGGCAGCAGCTCGAACAGGGTTCGGAACGCGATCGCCAGCTCGACCCGGGCGAGGTTGGCGCCCAGGCAGTGGTGCGGGCCGGGCGCGCCGAAGGTGACGTGCGGATTGGGGTCGCGCGTCACCCGGAAGGCGGTCGCGTCGTCGAAGTACGCCTCGTCCTGGTTGGCCGAGCGGTACCACAGCACGACCTTGTCNCCCGCATCGAAGCGCTGCTCGCCGAGCGTCACCCCGTCGCGGGCGACCGTGCGACGCATGTACAGCACCGGAGAGGCCCACCGCAGCAGCTCCTCCACGGCGCCCGGGGTGTACCGGTCGAGGTCCGAGCGCCACAGCTCGCGCTGGTCCGGGAAACGGGTGAGCGCCGACAGCCCGTGGGCCAACGCGTTGCGGGTGGTCTCGTTGCCCGCCCCGACGAGCAGGTTGAAGAAGNTCGCCAGCTCCGTCGGGGTGAGGTTCTCCTCCTCCTGGGCGGCGACGAGCGAGNTGACCAGGTCGTCCTGTGGGTTGCGGATCCGGTCGCGGGCCAGCTCCTCCAGCAGGCCGCTCATGGCCTGGCCGGCGCCGTGCACGGCGCGCNCGACCGACCGGGGGGTCTGGTCCGGGACGTACTCCGGGTCGCTCGCACCCATCAGGATGTTCGTCTGCTCGAACAGGAACCGTTCCTCGCTGCGGGGAATGCCCAGCAGGTTGTTCACGATTCGCAGCGGCAGCAGCGCCGCGACCTCGGTGACGAAGTCGCACTCGCCCCGCCGCGCGACCGCGGAGATCACTTCGCGGCTGGTGCGGGCGATGTCCTCGACCAGCGCGGCCACCGCCTTCGGCGTGAAACCGCGGGCGACGATGCGCCGCTGGCGTGCGTGCTCCGGGTTGTCCATGTCGATGATCGAGCCGCGGAACTCGCGTAGGCGCGGCGGCTGGTCGAAGATCAGGCTGCCCTGGCCGGAGCAGAAGTCCGCCGGCCGCCGGCTCACCTCGCGCACGTCGTCCAGGCGGGTCAGCGCCCAGAAGCCGCCGCCGCGCGGGGCCCCGGTCAGGTCGAGCTCGGGGACGTACGGCCGCGGGTCGTGGGCGCGCAACCAGGCGAACGTCGCGTCGCGTTCGGCCGCCGGCCGGGTCCACCAGCTCAGGTCGTCCAGGACGTCGCCGGGCAGCCCTCGCGTCCCCGGCACGTCCCCGGTCGTGGTCATGCCGGCAGCCTCTCTACCTGCGCGGGCGCCGAAGCCGGACGCGCGTCGGGCGGCACCTGGGCGTCGGGCGGCACCTGGGCGTCGGGCGGCACCCGGGTGTGGGCCGCGCGCCGGGCGTCGAGGGCGTCGGCGGCCGGGTAACGCAGCACGGTGCGCAGGAAGCGGCCGCTGCGCATGTCCTCGTAGCCGTCGTTGACGCCGTCGAGAGGGTAGCTGTGGCTCACCACCGCGTCGAGGTCGACCTGGNCGTGCTGCCACAGCTCGATGATCTTCGGGATGTCGGNGCGGGCGTTGCCCGAACCGTAGATCGTGCCGACGATGTGCTTCTCGGACAGGGTCAGATCCATCATGTCCAGCGACACCGTCCGCTTCCCCGCCGGATGGACGTTGGTCACCACGACCCGGCCGCGGCTGGCGGTCATCGCCAGCGCCCGCCCGAGCAGTTCGCCGTCGCCGCGGCTCATCGTGCAGATGAACCGGTCGACCCCGCGGTTCCAGGTCGCCCCCCGGATGACGGCGGCGGCCTCGTCCCACGAGGTGGCGACGTGGGTCGCGCCGAGCCGAAGGATGAGCTCCTGCTTCTCGGCCACCGTCTCGACGGCGACGATGACGCGGGCGCCGGCCAGCCGGGCGCCCTGGATCGCCGCCGCGCCGATGCCCCCGACTCCCGCGACCGCGACCGTGTCGCCCGGCCGCACGTCGGCGGAGTACACCGCCGAGCCCCAGCCGGTGACGAAGCCGCAGCCCAGCAGGCAGGCCCGGTCCAGCGGGACGTGCTGCGGGATCCGGACGCAGCTCGACTCGTGGGCCACGGTGTGATGGGCGAACGTGCCGATCATGCAGGCGATCGCCAGGTCCTGGCCGCGGGCGTGGTGGCGCGCGGTGCCGTCGGCGATCTGGCGGCCCGTGTACATCTTCGCGCCGAGCTCACAGAGGTTCTGGTGGCCGGTCGCGCACTGCCGGCACCGCCCGCAGGACGGCACGAAGCCGAAGACGACATGGTCGCCGGGGACGACCGCGCTGACCCGGGAGCCGACCTCCAGCACGACCCCGGCGCCCTCGTGCCCGCCGACGCACGGCAGCCGGAACGGCATGTCACCGGTGACGATGTGCTCCTCCGAGTGACACAGACCGGAGGCGTGNAGCTCGACGAGCACCTCGTCCGGGCCGGGCGGATCGAGCTCGATCGGCTCGACCGACCACGGCGAACTGCGGTCCCACAGCACAGCGGCGAGGGTCTCCACGGCACCTTCTCTCGGTTTCGTGCTCTCGTTTCGTGTGGTTTGGGGTTCGTGCGGTTTCGGGTTCGTGCGGTTTCGGTCTCGTGCGGTTCTAATCTCGGTGCGGGTGCGGGTGCGGGTGCGGGTGCGGGTGCGGGTGCGGGTGCGGGTGCGGGTCGGTGGAGACTCAGCCGTCGGCGGGCCGGATGATCGACTGGAGCTCCACGAAGGCGTCGACGCCCTCGGGGCCGCCCTCGCGCCCGATGCCGGACGCGCCCATTCCGCCGAACGGGCTGCCCGGGTCCAGCGGCGCCGGCGAGTTCACGGCGACCGAGCCGGTGCGCAGCCGCGCGGCGACGCGCCCCGCCCGCTCGGGGTCCTCGCTCCACACCGACCCGGCCAGGCCGTAGTCGGAGTCGTTGGCCAGGGTGACGGCCTCCTCGACGCCGTCGTAGGGGATCACCACCGCCACCGGGCCGAAGATCTCCTCCCGGGCGACCGGGGCGTCGTTGCCGACACCGGCCAGCAGCGTCGGCTCGACGAACCAGCCCCGGTCGAGCCCGGCCGGCCGGCCCCCGCCGGCGGCGACCCGGGCGCCGTCGGTCCGCGCGCGGGCGAGGTGCGCCTCGATCCGGGCCCGCGCGGACGCCGAGATGACCGGGCCGATCTGGGTCTTCGGCTCGGTCGGGTCGCCGACGCGCAGCGCGCCCACCCGCTCGGCCAGCGCGTCGACCACCTCGGAGTAGCGCGAGCGGGGGGCGAGGATGCGGGTCTGGGCCATGCAGACCTGGCCGGAGTTCGCCATCGCGCCGAAGGTGAGCGTGGTGACCGTCCGGCGGGTCAGCGACACGTCGTCCAGCAGAATCGCCGCCGACTTCCCGCCCAGCTCCAGGGTGCACCGGCGCAGGTCACGGCCGCAGACCTCGCCGATGCGCCGACCCACCGCCGTCGAGCCGGTGAAGGTGACCTTGTCGACGCCGGGATGGCCGACGAGGTACTCGCTCGCCGCGGTCCCGGCGGGCACGATGTTGACCACCCCGGGCGGCAGGCCCGCCTCGACGACCGCCTCGGCGAACAGGTAGGACCACACCGGCGCCGCCGGAGCCGGCTTCAACACGACCGTGCAGCCCGCGACCAGGGCCGGGCCGAGCTTGAGGGCGGTGATGAACAGNGGTGCGTTCCACGGGACGACGGCCCCGACGACGCCCACGGGCAGCCGCCGGACCAGCACCGAGCCGTGCGCCGCCGGCCGCTCGTCCGCCCACGGGTAGTCCCCGGCCAGCGCGGCGAAGGCGTCGAACGCCGCCAGGGCGGTGCCCACCTGGTAGGGCTGCGACCAGGACCGGGGCGAGCCGACCTCCGCCGTGAGCACCTCGGCGAGCTCGTCGGCCCGGGCGCGCAGCGCGTCGGCCAGCCGCACCAGCGCCGCCACCCGTTGCGGTGGGGTCGCGCGAGCCCAGGGGCCGTCGTCCAGCGCGCGCCGCGCGGCGGCCACGGCCCGGTCGACGTCGCCGATGCCGGCCGCCGCGACCACACCGATGGTCTCCTCGGTGGCCGGCGAGACCACGGCCAGCGTCTCCTCCGTCGTGGCGCCGACCCACCGGCCGTCGATGAACAGCTCCCGATGTTCGCGCACACCGACTCCTCGGTCGTCCCGGATTCCGCGCCGAATTCTAGGATCCTCATCCGCGGGCATTCAATGATTTCTCTTTGCTGTCGATGCGAGGTTCGAAGGCGTGCCGAACCTATTTCCGTGCGAGGGTTCCGTCATGGCGCCGGGTCCCATTACCCGCAATCCTGGAGTGATCGAGTGGTTCTCACCGCCGACAGCACATGGGAGCTGGTCGAGGCGCGCGCCGCGGCCTCGCCGGACGGCCTGGCCGTCATCGACGAGCACCGGCGGCATCTGACGTTTCGCGAGCTACGCGACCGCGCCGAGGCGGCCGCCGTGCGCCTGCGCGCGCACGGCGTCGGGCCGGGCTCGGTCGTGTCGTGGCAACTGCCCAACACGATCGACACGGTCGTGGTCTGCCTCGCGCTGGCCCGACTCGGTGCGGTGCAGAACCCGCTGATCATGATGCTGCGCGAGCGGGAGATCACCTTTGTCTNCCGGCAGGCCGGCAGCGAGCTGCTGTTGGTCCCGAGCGCCTTCCGCGGCGTCGACCATGCGGCACTGGCGCGGACGGCCGCCGCGGCGGTGCCCGGTCTGGCCGTGCACGTCGTCGACACCGCCTCGCCCGTGGACACCGCGCCGCGGGACATCTNGCCGGGGGAGGCCGTGCCGGGCGGGGCCGTGCCGGGGGAGGTCTCGCCCGGACGGGGCTCGGGCGGGGCCGCCGTCTCGTCGACCGAGCCCGTCGCGCCCGTGCGGTGGATCTTCTACACCTCGGGGACAACCTCGGATCCGAAGGGGGCCCGGCACACCGACCGGGGCCTGCTGGCCGCCTCGGCGACGTTCTGCGACCATCTCGCCGTCGTCCCCACGGACCGACTGCCGATCCTGCTGCCGATCTCCCACATCGGTGGAATCACGCACCTGCTCACCGGCCTGCAGACCGGCTGCGGGGTCATCGTGAGCCGCGGGTTCGACCCCGAGACGACGCCGGCCGCCCTCGCGGCGGCGGGGGTGACGCTCGTCGGGGCGGGCACGCAGATGCTGCAGGCCTACGTGGCGCGCCAGCGTCGCCAGCCGGCCGTACCGCTGTTCCCGTTGGCCCGGGCGGCACTGTGCGGGGGCGCGGGCCGGCCGGAGGCGTTGCACTTCGAGGTCAAGGAGCTGCTCGGCGGCGTCGGGGTGATCTCCGGGTACGGCCTGACCGAGTGCCCCTTCGTCACCTGGGGCCGCCACGACGACACCGACTCCCAGCATGCGAGCACCGAGGGCTGCGCGGGTCTCGACGTCGAGATCGTCGTCATGCTCGACGACGCCACGCCCGCGGCCGCCGGGGAGGTCGGCGAGATCCGGGTGCGCGGCCCGCAGCTCATGGTCGGCTACGTCGACGCCACCGCGGACCGGGACGCCTTCGACGCGAAGGGGTTCCTGCGCACCGGCGACCTCGGCACCCTCGACGAGGGCGGCTACCTGCGCATCACCGGACGGATCAAGGACGTCATCATCCGCAAGGGCGAGAACGTCTCCGCCCGGGAACTGGAGGAGCTGCTCCTCGGCCATCCGGCGGTGGGCGAGGTGGCCGTCGTCGGCCTGCCCGATGCCTCCTCCGGCGAGCGGGTGTGCGCCGTGGTGGTGCCCGCAGACCCGGCCGACCCGCCGGATCTGGCCACCCTCTGCGCCCACCTGCGCGCGCAGGGGCTGAACAATCGCAAGCTTCCCGAGCAGCTCGAGCTCGTGCCCGAGCTGCCGCGCAATGCCATGGGAAAGGTCGTGAAGCGCGACCTGACCGCCCGTTTCGCGCACTGAATGTCGTGCGGCCGAAGGCGATTGCATCGACAGCCGATCGACATCGTCGGCTCATTACCTTTTCGACGCCGTCGTCGGCGCATGCGAAGGTCGCCGAGACTCGGAGGGAACGGGGCAGCCATGAGCGTCACCGCCACCAGGGACGACAACGTGCTCGCGGGGACCCTGGGCGGCTGGCTGCGTCGGGCGCTGGAGCGGCCGTCACTGGAGGTCGCGGGGCTGTCCAGGCCGAAAGCGGGCACGTCCAACGAAACCGTGATCGTCACCGTGCGATGGGACGACGACGGCCAGCGACGCGACGAGCGCCTGGTGATCCGTATCCAGCCGACCGGGCGTCAGTTGTTCCAGCATCCGGACACCATCGGCGAGGGCCGCGTCCTGCGGGCCATCGCTGCGGCCGCACCGGTGTCCGTGCCCGCGCCAATGTCCGTGCCCGCGCCAATGTCCGTGCCCGCGCCAATGTCCGTGCCCGCGTCGGTGCCAGTGCCCGCGCCAATGTCCGTGCCCGCGTCGGTGCCAGTGCCCGCGTCGGTGTCGGTACCCGCGTCGGTGTCGGTGCCGGTGCCGCGGGTGCTCGCCTTCGAGCCGGATGCCGCGGTGGTCGGCTCGCCGTTCTTTGTGATGAGCCACGTCCCGGGCCGGGTGCTCTCGGACATCCCGAGCTGCCACGCGGCCGGCTGGCTGCTGGAGTGGACGCCGGCGCAGCGCGCCGCCCTGTGGGACAACGGACTGCGCACCCTCGTCGACGTCGGGCGCATCCCCGTCCGCGGCGAGCTGGAGTTCCTCTGGGCGCCCGCGCTCGGCCCGACCGGGCTGCAGCAGCTCGTCACCNCGACCCGACACTGGTTCGACTGGGTCCGCGGCGAACGCGAACTCGACGTGCTCAGCCGGGCGATGGAGTACGTCGAAAGCGAGCGTCCCGACCACGACGACCGGACGCTGAGCTGGGGCGACGCCCGGGTCGGCAACATGATGTTCGCGCCCGACGGGACGGTCGCCGCCGTCCTCGACTGGGAGACCCCCGCGGTCGGCNCGCCCGAGGTCGACCTCGGCTGGTGGCTGATGATGGACGAGTTCTACAGCCATGGCCTGGGCTCGCCGCCGTTGCCCGGGGTGCCGGACGAGGACGCCCAGATCGCCCGCTGGGAGGGGCTGGTCGGCCGTCCCGCCCGGGAGCTGGCCTACTACAAGCTGCTGGCGGCGTTGCGGTTCGCCATCGTCTGNGCCCGCTCGACCGACATCTCGATCGCCCGCGGCGTGGCCCGCCCGGACACCGCCATGCACATCCGCAACCCGGCGGGCCTGCTGCTCTACCGCTGGCTGGGCGAACCGGAACCGGACCTGGCCCCCGAGTTCACCGCGATGATGTCCCGCTTCGCCCGCAAACGGGCCGACCGGGCGGGCTGAACGAGCGGGGTGGGCTGGACGAGCGGGGTGGGCTGGACGAGCGGGGTGGGGTGGACGAGGGGTGGACTGGACGAGCCGAGGGGAGCAGCGTCGGTGAGCGATGCCCTGCGCGCGCAGACGGTGTCGATGCGGGGAGCCGGGGACGACGACATCGAGGCCTACCTCGCCGAGCCGCTCGACGGGTCACCCGCGGGCGGCGTCGTCGTGATCCACCACATGCCGGGCTACGACGAGTCGACGAAGGAGATCACCCGCAGGTTCGCCGCCCACGGCTACCTCGCCGTCTGCCCGAACCTGTACTCACGGGAGGCTCCCGGCGCCAGCCCCGGGGACGCCGCCGCCCTCGCGCGGGCCCGCGGCGGCGTCCCCGACGATCGGCTCGTCGGGGACGTCGACGCGGCGGTGCGCCTGCTGCGGTCGTCGCCGTCGTCCAACGGCAAGGTGGCGGTGATCGGCTTCTGCTCGGGTGGGCGCCAGGCGTTCCTCGCCGCCTGCAGCCTCGATCTGGACGCCGCCGTCGACTGCTACGGCGCCTACGTCGTCGCCACGCCGCCGGAGGATTCCGTGCTGCGCGGGGTCCGGCCGATCGTCGACCTGGCGGGCAGGCTGTCCTGCCCGCTGCTCGGCCTGTTCGGCGACGACGACCGGATGCCCTCACCGGCCGAGGTCGCCGCCCTCGCCGCGGCGCTCACCGAGCACGGCAGGACCTTCGAGTTCCACAGCTTCCCCGCCGCCGGCCATGCTTTCCTCGCGACGGACCGCGACGCCTACCGGCCCGCCGCGGCCAGGGCGGCCTGGCCGCGGATCTGGACGTTCCTGCGCGCCCACCTCACCGGCTGACCTCGCGGCGAGTCCACACGTCCCGAGTGTCATTAGTCAGCTTTTTGGCGGCGGCGCCGGCGAACGGCACCCGGACTCGGTGATCCGGTGTGTGCGAGTCGATTCTCCGCCGCCGGGCTTCCGCATAGTCGGACCGAGTCGACAGCTCACCTGGCCGGGCCCCGACGCCTCGCGTCCGAACGGCGGCCGAGGGCGCCTGTGCCGCCATCCCGCCCGCGCCGCACGCCCGCCGGGTCGAGGGCCGGCCGGTTTCTCGCCCTTCCCCCGGCGACATCGTCCGCCCATCGCGAGCCCGGCTCGAACGCACGGCGAACGTCGTGCGAGTACACTTGCGAGCGCCGGCTCCGGGCGGCGCTGGTGGACAGGTGTGCTCCTCGCTCCTGAATCCGTGCGCTGTCTGCACCAGGTTTCTGTCGACTGCTGTGGCGTACGGTCGCGCCGCAGATCTCGGCCTGGTCGCGGAGGAGTCCGCGTGCGCTCTCGCATGTCACATGTCGGAGAAATCTTCGGTAAGGAGACCCTGATCGCGCGGTGCGATCAGTTGTCTGCCGATCCTGTTCTGCGGTATCCACGGGAACGCGGCAGCAGCTGAGAGAGAAATAACCACATTCGGCGCTCGGTGCCGTGACGAGCTTCTTTGGCTCGCTCGATCTCCGGGTCGGTCGATGTCCGCAGGCTGCCCAAATTCTGGTGCATCCGCGGGCTTCGGGNGCCCNCATTGTCGAGTGGGTTTGAAACGCGCGCTGACAATATCGCTGGAGCTTCCTCGGTGAAGTGCCGGGTGCGGCCGACGAAACACCATCTTCATGAGACCGTTACTCGGTCTTATCGCGGTAGATCTTGCTTGACGTCNCTCTTTTCTCGCTGCTAACTTCCGCCCATGATTATTCAGGGAATGGCGAGCGGCGTGAATCGCTCGGTTCGGGGGGACTGTCAGTGAGTTCTTTGGGGGGATGGTCGGTAAGAACGACGCGCCGCCCGGCACGGGTCGCCGTCGCGGTCGGTGTCGCGAGCGTGTTCGCGCTGGCGGCCTGCTCGAGCTCGGGGGGCTCGAGTGCCGACGCCGGCGGCAAGAGCAGTGCGACGCCGGCGGCGCCCGCGACGCCTGCCACGCACGTCGTGACGGATCTGTCGGGTGCGACGGTGACGGTGCCGACGACGGTCAACCGCATCGCCGAGCAGTTCCCGGCGCATGTCGTGGCCGACATCATGCTCGGGGTCGGCGACAAGCTGGTCGCGATCCCGCAGAACGTCAGCACGATCCCGTTCCTGCGGACCGTGCAGCCGTCGATCACGAAGGTGCCGCAGCTGTTCCACAGCGGCAACGTGAACATGGAGCAGCTGCTCGCCCAGAAGCCGGACGTGGTCTCCGCCATCTCCGGGGGTGACACGGTGAAGCCGTTCCAGGCCGCGGGGATCCCGGCGGTCACCATGTTCTTCCCGAAGTACGCGCAGCTCCAGCAGTCGACCACCGTCGCCGGGGAGACCTACGGTGGCGCCGCGGTGGCCAGGGCGAAGGCGTACAACNCCTACTTCGACAAGGTCGACAGCACCCTGACGTCGCGGCTGGCGAAGGCGGCGACCAAGNCGACCGTGGTGTACATCGAGGCGTACACCGGCAACAACATCGTGGTCCAGGGCGGATCGTCGCTGATCGACCAGTGGATCACGAAGGCCGGCGGGACGGACGCGGCGAAGGGGATCAGCGGTGGTCGCGTCAACGTGACCATGGAACAGCTGTTGCAGTGGAACCCGGACAACCTGATCATCCAGACGCCGGGCGGTGACCAGGGCCTGGCCGCCGACACCGGCGCCTCGGTGCTGGCGGGCCTGTCGAAGATCAGCGGCTGGAGCGATTTGAAGGCGGTCAAGTCGGACAAGGTGTTCATCGACCCCAGCGGGTTGTACGCGTGGGGCCAGTACACCGTCGAACAGGCTCTGCAGCTGCAGTGGGTGGCGAAGGTCCTCAACCCGTCGCTGTTCGCCGACGTCGACCTCCGGTCGGTCACCCGCGACTTCTACAAGAACCACTTCGGGTACACGCCGTCGGACACCCAGCTCAACACCATCCTGCAGACCACCTCGCCAGACGGCATCGCCACCGCGAAGAACGCCATCTCCTGAGCGCTGGTTGAACCAAGGCAGGACCGGGCTGGGACCGCCGAACGGCTGATCGGCTGAGCGGCATCCCCTGGCGAGCTCGGCGAAGGCGACCGACACCCGCAGTCGCGGAGCGGCCTCCTCGCCGAGCTCGTCCCGGTTCCGACCCCAAAGCGTGTCCGCACCTGAGCCACCGAGGCCATCTGGGACGCCGAGGCCGTGGCCGACGGCTTGCCGGCTGCCGTCCCGGCCACTGCCGTAGCCGGTCGGGACGGCAGCCTCGGCGGTCGGCGGTCGGCGGTCGGCGTGGCGGCCGAGGCGGCCCGCCGCCGGGCGATCCGTGGTCCCGCGAGCCCGCCGAGCCAGACGAAGCCGCCGATCAACGGCTCGACCAAGGGGCTCGGCCAAGCGGCTCGGCCGGTCGCGACGGGTGGGCGGCCGGTCAGTGACACGTGTCGCGGCGCTGGCGCGGTGGCCGACGCTGCCGGCCGATCAGACCTGGAGCCGCTGCCTCCAGCTCCTGCTGGTCTCCAGAGCCGGTAGCCACCGGATCGCCCATCGAAGCGGACCGTGCTCGCTCGTTGGATCTTGGGCTCGGGAGTGAAGAGCACCGATCTTTGAGGCGGGATCCGGGAAGCTTTCGATCATCCCGGCGACCATGATCCAGCCGGAGAGTCTGTGGAGCGCGCCACAAATTTTCTANGGGAAAAGTGTGGATTTGATCAACGATCAAGCCTCTGACCTGCGACGATGCTCCCGCGATAGGACTCGAACCTATAACCTGCCGGTTAACAGCCGGCTGCTCTGCCAATTGAGCTACGCGGGATCGGATGCTCTTCGCATCTGACACGGTGAGCTTACCTGAGGTTCGGATGGTCTTGGACGGAGGGGTGGACGCCGACTCGGCTCCACGACGCCGGCCGGCCCGGCGCTGATCCGCGAGCACGTCCGACAGCGGTCCCTGTGGCCGGGCGGGCGGCCAGGCGGGGAGCGAGTCCATGGACCAGAGTGCCTGTCCACTTGTGATCAAGAAGTGGTGTGTGGGCGGTGCCGTGTCGGCGGGTGCCCGCCTTTGGTCGCGTCGGCAAGTGCAGGAGGCCGACCGGTTCACGGATGAACCGTGCCGCGGTCCGGGCGCGTAGTACCGATCGGGGTGCGGACACTCGGACCGTGCCCTGGCAGCCGCCAGGATGGCGGTGTGCCGCGGCTCGGTGAACGGGCGATGGGGGCGTACCGATGCGCAGGGTGCGGGGCCGTGGACAAGCCGGTGATGGTGAAGGCACAGCCCGGATCGTCGCCACCGGCGACGCGGGCGGGGCACGGCTGGTCGTGGGCGCCGTTGCGGTGAAGGGTGCGCCGGTGGTCGGGGATGCGCCGATGGTGAAGGGCGCGCCGGTGGTCGTGGGTGCGCCGGTGGTCGGGGGCGCGCCGATGGCCGGGCGGATTCCGACAGGGGAGGGCGACGCGGAGGCGGCGGTGCGGGTCGGGCCAGGTGCGTTTCCGACCGTCGGCGCCGCGCTACGGGCGCTGCCGGCCGGCGGGATGGTGTCGATCGCCCCCGGCCGCTACCCGGAACAGCTCGTCCTCGACCGGGCGGTTCGCCTCGTTGCCGCAAGCGGCCCGGGGACGGTGTGGCTGGCCGGAGTCGGACCGCTGATCGTGCGCGCGCCTGTCGTGATGGACGGCCTCGGCCTGGCCGGCGCCGACCCCGCCGCCGCCACGCTGCTCGTCACCGCCGGCGTCGCCGAGCTGGCGGACTGCGACATCGTCGGCGGCCGGGTCGAGATCGCCGGCGGCTCCGCCCACCTGCGCGGCTGCCGGATCGCCGGAGCCGACCTGGCCGGGCTGCACGTCCTCGGTGACGGGCGGGCGACTCTCACGGGCTGCGTCGTCGAGAGCGTGGCGGGCACGGGTGTGGTGGCGGCTGGTGAGGCTGTCGTGGACCTGGTCGACTCGCGGGNGAGCCGGGNGAGGGGNTCCGGACTTCGGCTGCGGGGCCGCGCGACGCTGTGGGCGCGCAACTGTGAGATCAGCCGGTCCGGACGCAGCGGCCTGCTGGTCGAGGAGGACTGCGCCGCGATGTTGGAGGGCTGCCTGTTCCTGAACCCCGGCAGGGAGGGGATCCGGCTGCTGGGTCCGCCCGCGGATGCCGGCGCGTCGGCGGCGGACCCCGGCAGTTCCGGAGATGCCGGCAGTTCCGGAGACGGCGACGGTTCCGGAGACGGCGACGGTTCCGGAGACGCCGACGCGGCCGGGGATGAGCGGGGGGCCGGGGTGCGGCTGGTCGCCTGCGAGATCGTCCAGGCCGGCGCCGACGGCCTGCTGCTCGAGGGAGCCGCCCGCGCCAGCCTCGTCCGATGCCGGATCCGGCGAACCGCCCTGGCGGGAGTGGTCGCCCTCGGGCACGCCGAGTTGCGCCTCGACTCGTGCGACATCGACGCGGCCGGCACCAGCGGGCTGGTTGCCCGCGGCAAGGCGTCGCTGCACGGCGTGGGGGGAGCGGTTCGCGGTTGCGCGGCGAACGGGGTGTTCCTCACCGACGGCGCGCGGGCCGTCCTGGCCGGCCTCACCGTCGAGACCAGCGGCTACAGCAACGTCCACCTCGGCGCGGACGCCTACGGCGAGCTGTCCGGCGGCCGGCTGCGCGGGACCCCCGAGCATGGCCTGCACGTCGCCGGTGCGGCCGTGGCGCGGCTGCGCGGCGTCTCGGTCGCCGGCAGCGCGATGTCCGGCATCCAGACGGAGGGCACGGCGGCCCTGACAGCCGACGACTGCGAGCTCGACGGCAATGCGAACGGTCTCGCCGTGGCCGCCGGCACGTCGGCCGTGTGCACGGGCTGCCGCATCACCGGCGGTTCCGGGGCCGGCGTGCAGATCGGTACCGATGCCGAGGCCACCTTGCGTACCTGCCGGGTCGAACGAACCGGCGCGGCCGGGGTGGTGCTGGCCCAGCGGGCCCGCGCCCGGCTCGAGGACTGCGAGATCGTGGAGACCGGCGGCTCGGCCCTGGTGATCTGGACCGGTNCCAGCCCCGTGGTGCGATCGACGCGGCTGCGGCGGCCGGCGAAGAACGGCCTGTTCGTCGGCGACGGCGCCGCGGGCACCTTCGAGGACTGCGAGATCGCCGGCTCCGGCCTGCCGGCCGTGCACGTGGGCGACGGCGCCCGCCCGCGGCTGGTCGGCTGTCGCATCCTGGACTGCGAGGCGGACCTGAGTCTCGCCGAGGGCGCCGAGCCGGAGTTCGCGCGGTGCGAGGTCCGTGACGTACGCCAGGTGCGCCTGCCGGGCGCGACGGGTGCCGGGGGCGGGTCGCCCGACGCGGCGGTCGGCACGGGTCCCGCCGCTGTGGGCGCCCCGACAGACCCGGACCGGCGCGGACGGCGCGGCGCGGCGCGGGAGCGACCGACTGCGAGCCTGGCGGACCTGCTGGGCGAGCTGGCCGGGCTGGTCGGCCTGGAGCGGGTCAAGCAGGACGTCGGCGCGCAGGTCAAACTCATGCGAACCGTCCGGCGCCGCCAGGAGGCCGGCCTTCCCGCGCCGCCGCTGAGCCGGCATCTGGTGTTCGCCGGAAACCCGGGCACCGGGAAGACGACCGTGGCCCGGCTGTACGGTCGGCTCCTCGCGGCGCTCGGCATACTCGAACGCGGCCATCTCGTCGAGGCCGACCGCTCGGACATGGTGGGCGAGTATGTGGGCCACACGGCGCCGAAGACCCAGGCGATCTTCCGACGGGCGCTGGGCGGCGTGTTGTTCGTCGACGAGGCCTACTCCCTCGTTCCGCCCGGCCTCGGCAACGATTTCGGCCAGGAGGCGATCGCCACGCTGGTCAAGCTGATGGAGGACCACCGCGATCGGGTCGTCGTCATCGTGGCCGGATATCCGGCGGAGATGACGCGGTTCGTCACCTCGAACCCCGGGCTGNCCTCCCGGTTCTCCCGCGTCATCCCCTTCGAGGACTACACCTGCGCGGAACTCACCCAGATCGTGGCCGGCCAGTGCCGCCAGCACGAGTACGAGCTGCCCGCCCCCACCGTCGCCGCACTGGACTCCTATTTCGCGGCGCTGCCCCGCAACCGCGGCTTCGGCAACGGCCGGCTCGCCCGTCAGGTGTTTCAGCAGATGACGGAGAACCAGGCGCAGCGGGTGGCGGAGCTCGCGGTACCGACGACCGAGGACCTGCTGCGGTTGGATTCCGTCGACCTGCCCGAGCTCGGTGCCGGGAGCTGACCGGGCCGGTCGCCGGACCAGCGGGAGCTCGGCTCCGCGGGGGACCGCGCTGGCCACCTGAGGTTCATGCTGACCTGGCCGTGGGGTAGTAATCATTGCGGCGGCACAACGCCGGCCGGCCGGCGGCCATCCGCCAGCACGTCCATCGGTCTCCCGGGAGGCAACATGCGCATCAGGCCCAGCGTCGTCATCGCACTCGGCCTCGGGTACGTCCTGGGGTCCCGAGGCGGACGCNAGCACTACGACGTGATCATGCGACAGCTTCGGGAGGTTCGGGAACGCCCAGAGGTGCAGAGCGCCGCCGGCGTCGTGTCCGCGCAGGCAGGGACGGTCTTCCACCGGGTCCGCGGCCTGTTCGCCGGGGAGGTCGAGCCGTCCGGAACCCGCCCGTTCCGTCCGGTGGCGGCGCACAGCTCGAACGGTGTCAGCTCCGTCGGCGCCCATTGAGGACCGGCGGCGCCGCCGTCGCATCGTCCCGGGACCGGATTGGCAGCCGGTGTCCCGTCGTCTCCTCTCGGATGGTCTCACCGTTGGACGGCGTCGCCGCCGGGTGGTGTCCCCGTTGGGCGTTGTTCCCGTCGGGTGGTGTCGCCGCCGGATGGTTCGGTCGTCGCCGCTCCCGGCGGGTCGACCCGGGGGAGCGTGCGGGCGCGACGGATCGGAGCACCCCATGGCGATGAAGCCGGCCAGGTCGGCGCGGGCACGGGCGGCGGGGCCGGGGCGAGCGGGCGGCCCCGCGCCGGCGGAGGTTCCCGGTGGGGTGCCGCCGGCGCTCGCCGCCCTGGTGGACCTGCTGGGCCGGCGCTTCGCCCTCGGCCTCTACTGGCACCTGCGGGGCGGCTCGCTGCCGTTTCGCACGCTGGCGGCCCGGCTGGACGCCCCCGAGGCGCAGCTCGTCCAGCGGCTGCGGGAGTTGCGGGAGGCCGGCCTGGTCGAGGTGGACGAGGTCGGCGAGTACCGGCTGACCCCCACGGTCGGCGCCTGCAGGGCGTGCTCGAGCCCCTGGCCACCTGGGCGGCGGACTGGGCGGCGCTCAGCCCGCGCCAGCGCAGCCCGCGCGGCGCCTCCACCCGCGGCCACGACGAGCCCTGAGTGCGCGTGGGCGGACTCTTGTCCCGACATCACGGGATGTCTACCGTCAATGAACGGAGCGTGATTTCGAGATCACAGGTTGTCTTTTGCTGATCTTAAGAATCCTTTAGGCCCCGAGAGATGTGCTGGTCACCGTCGAACCTGGTGCCGACGAGCACCGGAGCGCGACCTGATGGATCCGAGCTTCACCCGGCGGAGGTAACCCCGACCTCCGGTGGGTCTCCCTAGCCCGGGTCGCGGCCCGTCCCAGCCGCGACCCGGGCTCATCAGTTCTGGCCAGCTCCCTCAGCTCGTGAGATCGGGCCAGCTCCCTCAGTCCGGGCCAGCTCCCGGAGCCGGTGAGCCGAGTCCGGGAGCGCGGCGGCCGCCGTTCAGCCGGCGGCGAGACGATCCCGGGCCGCGGCGATCCGACGGCGGGTGGNCTCCCGGCCGAACACCTCGAGCGACTCGAACAGNGGCAGCCCCACGGTGCGCCCAGTGACCGCGACCCGCACCGGCGCCTGCGCCTTGGCCAGCTTCAGGCCGTGGCGCTCGCCGAGCTCGGCCAGCGTCGCCTTCAGCGTCTCGGCGTCCCACTCGATCTTGCCGAACACGTCGTGGACGTCGGCGAGCAGCTGCGCCGCCGGCCCCTTCATCGCCTTCGCCCAGGCCGCGTCGTCCACCGGCGCCGCCGGCAGGAACAGGAAGTCGACCATCGGCACGATCTCCGCCAGCACCGACACCCGGGACTGGGCGAGCCCGGCGACGGCGGCGAACGTGCCGGCGTCGAAGGCGTCGGCCGCCCACGGCGCCGCCGGGGGAGCCAGCCACGGCTCGACCGCCGCGATGAACTCCTCGACGCTCAGCGCCCGGATGTACTCCCCGTTGAACGCCCGCAGCTTCTTCTCGTCGAAGAACGCCGGGGACGGCTTCACGTCGGCCAGGTCGAACGTCGACTCGATCGTCTCCCACGGCACGATCTCGTCGTCGCCCGACGGCGCCCAGCCGAGCAGCATCAGGTAGTTCTTCATCGCGCCGGGCAGGTAGCCCTCGTCCCGGTAGGACTCCAGCGCCACCTTGTCCCGCCGCTTGGACAGCTTCTGCCNCTTCTCGTTGACGATGACCGGCACGTGCGCCCACACCGGCGGCTCGGCGGCGCCGAGCGCGGCCCACAGCAGCTGCTGCTTGGGCGTGTTGGACAGGTGCTCCTCGCCCCGGATGACGTGGGTGATCCCCATCTCCAGGTCGTCGACGACGTTGGCGAGCAGGAACACCGCCGAGCCGTCCGCCCGCGCGATCACGAAGTCCTCGATGGTGTCGTTCGGGAACTCCGGGGTCCCGCGNATCAGGTCGTGCACCGTCGTCACGCCGTCGTCGGGAGTGCGAAAGCGCAGCGCGCGGCCGGGACCGGGCTCCAGCCCGCGGTCGCGGCAGAAACCGTCGTAGCCGTGCTGGGCGTTGCCCGTGCGCTCCGCCAGCGCCTCGCGGGTGCAGTCGCAGAAGTACGCCAGCCCCGCCTCCCGCAGGCGGACCGCGGCCGCCCGATGCCGGTCCGCGCGAGAGGACTGCAGCACCGGGCCCTCGTACCGGCCGGGGCTGATCCCGAGCCAGTCCAGCGCACTGATGATGCCGTCGGTCCACTCTGGCCGGTTGCGCGAGGCGTCGGTGTCCTCGACGCGCAGCACGAAGTCGCCGCCCGCGCGCAGCGCCACCAGCCAGTTGAACAGCGCCGAACGCGCCCCACCCACATGGAAGATGCCGGTGGGAGACGGCGCGAATCGAACCCGTACCCGCCCAGATCCCATGCGGGGCAGCGTACAGGGATCGCGTGGGGCCGACGGAGCGCCGCGGTGGCGCCGTCGTCGGCCGCATCCGCCGGCAGGTGGCCATCCCGGGCGCGCCGCGGCGGCCGGTACCCCGAACGGGCGGCGGGTGGCTCGCTGCCCGGGTGGTCGGCTACGCGGCCTAGTCGCCGAGGAGGTCGAGGGGGGTGGTGGGTTGGTGGGGGGTGTGGGGGGTGGTGGTGAGGTGGTGGCGCCAGAGGGTTTCGGCGGCGTCGGGGTCGTGGTTGGTGAGGTGGGTGAGGAGTTGGTGGTGGGTGGTGTGTTGGTGGCGCAGGGTGGTGAGGTCGGGGGTGGGGGTGTCGGGGGTGGGGGTGGTGGCGTCGAGGATGTGGCGGAGCATGCTGCTGATCATGGTGAGGGTGTGGTTGGCGGGGGTGGTGAGCAGGAGGGTGTGGAAGTTGAGGTGGTGGGTGTGGATGTCGGTGGGGTTGGGGTGGGGGGTGGCGAGGGCGTGGTCGGTGGTGGTGAGGTGGGTGGTGAGGTGGGTGAGGTGGGTGTCGGTGGCGGTGGTGGCGAGTAGGCGGATGGCGGCGGGTTCGAGGNGGGTGTGGGCGGTGTGGATGTCGGCGAGGGTGGTGTGTTGGTGTTCGAGGACGAGGGCGGTGTAGCGGGCGGCGACGTGGCCGTTGGGGGTGTGGACGCGGGCGCCGCCGTGGGCGCCGCGGCGGACGCTGATGAGGGCTTCGGATTCGAGGACGCGGAAGGCTTCGCGCAGGGTGGGGCGGGAGACGCCGAACTGTTCCATGAGGACGGCTTCGGGGGGCAGGGCGTCGCCTTCGTGGAGTTCGCCGCGGACGATCTGGCGG